>JALHVH010000278.1 GCA_022867105.1 Candidatus Aminicenantota bacterium | reverse complement strand
CCCGACGACGCCCGCGCGCTCTACATGGGCGCCAACGGTCTCGTCGCCCTCGGGGAGCGCGAAAAAGGCCTCGAATGGGCACGGAGGGCGAAGGCCATCGCACCCGAACAACCCATGCTCCTCTACAACCTGGGCTGCATCTATTCGCTCGCCGGCGAGATCGACGAAGCGCTCGATTGCCTGGAAAAGGCCGTGACCCACGGCTTCTCCCATAAAGCATGGCTCGAACACGACAGCAACCTCGATCCGCTCCGCCGTCACCCCAGGTTCCTCGCCTTGATGGAAAAGCTGGGCTGAACGGGGGCACGCGCCCATTCCAAAGTCCGTAGCTTTTCCCTTGCAAACATGATAAAATATCTACGAAAAGGACCCAAAAATGCCCAAGAGAAAGAATAGATCGCTGAAGAACATTTTTTTCTGGATCTCGGCGGGGATCCTCATCATCCTCCTCTGGAGCCTGCTCCAATCCCCAAACGTCATCAAGAAGGAGATCAACTTCACCCAGTTCATGGATCAGGTGGAGCAGGGGAACATCGATGAGGTGACCATCGCCGACAACGAGCTGCGGGGGAAATACAAGGACGGCGGGGCCTTCAAGACCGTCCTGCCGGCCCAGTATGACGAACTGATCAAGGTCCTCCGGCAGAACAAGGTCAACATCATCGTCAAAAATACGAACAAGAACAGCTGGGTTTCTCTTCTCTTCAGCTGGTTCCCGATCATCCTGCTCATCCTTTTCTGGGTCTTCTTCATGAGGCAAATGCAGGCCGGCGGGAACAAGGCCATGTCTTTCGGAAAGAGCCGGGCCAAGCTGTTCTCGGGCATGGCCAAGAAGGCGACGTTCAAGGACGTTGCCGGTGTCGACGAGGCCGAAGAGGAGCTCCACGAGATCATCGAATTCCTGAAGGACCCTCAGAAGTTCCAGAAGCTGGGCGGCCGCATCCCCAAGGGCGTCCTCCTCGTGGGCGCCCCCGGGACGGGCAAGACCCTCCTCGCCCGGGCCGTGGCCGGAGAGGCCGATGTCCCTTTCTTCTCGATCAGCGGCTCGGATTTCGTCGAGATGTTCGTCGGTGTGGGCGCCTCCCGCGTCCGCGACCTCTTCGACCAGGGCAAGAAGCACGCCCCCTGCCTGATCTTCATCGATGAGATCGACGCGGTCGGCCGCCAGCGCGGCGCCGGCCTCGGCGGCGGCCACGACGAACGGGAGCAAACCCTCAACCAGCTCCTGGTCGAGATGGACGGCTTCGACTCGAATGAGGGCGTCATCCTCATCGCGGCCACGAACCGCCCCGACATCCTGGACAGCGCTCTCCTCCGGCCCGGCCGCTTTGACCGCCGGATCGTTGTCCCCATGCCTGACGTCAAGGGCAGGGAGGAGATCCTTAACGTTCACGTCAAGCACGTCCCCCTATCCACGGAGGTCGAGCTCAAGGTCATCGCCCGCTCGACGCCAGGATTTTCAGGGGCCGACCTGGCCAACTTGGTCAACGAAGCGGCCCTGGTCGGCGCCCGCTACGGCCAGGACAAGGTGACCATGAAGAACCTCGAGTACGCCAAGGACAAGATCCTGATGGGCGTCGAGCGCAAGAGCATGATCATCAGCGACGAGGAAAAAAAGAACACCGCCTTTCACGAGGCGGGCCACGCCCTGATGGCGGCCATCATTCCAGAGGCCGATCCCATTCACAAGGTCACCATCATCCCCAGGGGAATGGCCCTCGGCCTCACCCAGCAGCTGCCTCTCGACGACCGGTACACATACACAAAGGACTACCTGGAGGCCCAGCTGTCCGTGCTTATGGCCGGACGCGTATCCGAGATGATCTTCCTCGGGAAGACGACCACGGGCGCGGCCAACGATTTCGAGAAGAGTACCGAGATCGCCCGCAAGATGGTCTGCGAGTGGGGCATGTCCGACCTCGGCCCGCTGACCTTCGGCGACCGCGACGACCTGATCTTCCTCGGCCGCGACCTGGCCGTGAACAAAAACTTCAGCGAACGGACCTCCGAGCGCATCGATGATGAGGTCAAGAAGATCATTATGCGCAGCTACAACCGGACCCAGGACCTCATCGAGAAGCACAAGGACACGCTGGTCAAGATCGCCGAAGCCCTGCTCGAGAAGGAAGTCCTGAGCTCCGAAGAGATCAACCAGATCGTCGACGGCAAGATGAAAGCCGCCGGCGAAACCGGTGTCACCAAAACGCCCGATCCATCGTTAGAACCAAAGTGAGGAGAACGTACGTCCTGGAAGTCAAAGGCCGCAGCCTCACCGTCGGCCTCAGGACCTGGATCATGGGCATCCTCAACGTGACCCCGGATTCGTTTTCAGACGGGGGAGAATATCCCGATAAGGAGAAAGCTGTCGAACGGGGTCTGGAGATGATTGAAGAGGGCGCCGACGTCGTTGATATCGGCGGAGAAAGTACGCGGCCGGGCGCCAGGCCCGTCTCCGAAGACGAGGAGATGGAGCGCATCCTGCCCGTCGTCCGCGGCTTGAGAAAAAGCGCCCCAGTCCTCATCTCCGTGGACACGATGAAGGCGGCGGTCGCCGAGGCGGCCCTCGAAGCCGGGGCGGACATCATCAACGATGTCAGCGCGTTCCGCTTCGATCCCCGGATGGCCGGAGTGATCTCCGGACGCGGAGCGGCCGTCGTCCTGATGCACATGAAGGGAACTCCGGAAACCATGCAGTCCGATCCCCGATATGCCGACCTCTTCGACGAGATTCGCTGGTTCCTGAAGGACAGGATCGAAGAAGCGCGTTCCGCCGGGATCGGCCGGGGGAGGATCATCGTCGACCCCGGGATCGGTTTCGGCAAGAGCCCCGAGGACAATCTGGCTCTTATCGACAACCTCGGCTTCCTCGAGGAACTGGGCTGCCCGGTTTTAGCGGGAGCTTCCCGGAAATCATTCATCGGGAAAGCTCTGGGCTTGCCGGTCACGGAAAGGCTCGAGGGCTCCATCGCCGCCGGCGTCCTCGCAATCGCCCGGGGAGCCCACATCCTTAGGGTCCATGACGTCCGGGCCATGAGGCGGGCCGCCGACATGGCTGACGCCATCCTTGGCGGAAATCCCGGAAACGCGGCCGACAGAGAGAAAAAGGAAGAGCATGCCGGCTAACGTCTTGACCGCGCTGCGTCACGCCACCCTGGGGGATATTCTCGATATCTTCCTCATCGCCTTCATCCTCTATTCCATCTTCCTGATCATCAAGGAAACCAAGGCCTACCCGATGGCCATCGGCCTCGGTCTCGTCGGCATCCTCTTCCTGCTGACGCAGTGGGGACATCTCGTCGTCTCCAATAGGATCATCAAGTCCTTCATCAACTACATGATCATCGCCGTCATCGTCCTCTTTCAGGGCGAGATCCGGCGGTTCTTGACGGGCATCGGATCGCGGTCCTTCCGCAAACCCCTGGCCCTCCGCTCGTTCCAGGAGAAGCTCGGGGACCTCTTCCTGGCCCTGGATTATCTTTCGCAAAAGAGGATCGGGGCCCTGATCGCCATCGAAAAGGAGATCTCCCTCTCCCCCTACGCCGACCGGGGGACAAAGATCGACGCCCTCCTGTCCAAAGACCTCCTGGTCAGCGTCTTCTATCCGCACTCGCCCCTTCACGACGGGGCCGTCATCATCCAGGGGAACAAGATCGTCTCGGCGGGCTGCCTTCTGCCTCTCCCCGCCTCCCACAGCCTGAGCCCGGATTTCGTGACCAGGACCCGGCACCTGGCCGCCCTGGGGCTCTCTCAGGAGACGGACGCGGCCGTCATCGTCGTCTCTGAGGAGTCGGGCAGCGTCTCGCTCGCGTGCAGGGGGATCCTGCAAAAGGTCGAGGACAAGGACCTGCTCAAGAAACAACTCGTTGATTATCTGAGGAAAAGGT
>JALHVH010000034.1 GCA_022867105.1 Candidatus Aminicenantota bacterium | reverse complement strand
GCCCAGGGCAAGGTCATTCAGGCGGTCTTCGATGACAAGAGCCCGGAGGAGGCCCGTTTTCTGGCTGTCCAGATCATCCATGATGCCGAACGGATCGTCCTCTTCGGCGCTCACAGCGAGACCCAGAGCCACCTCATCCTGGCGGCGGCGGAAGGGCTCGGGCTCGACGTCCGGACGCTCATCCCCGCCGTCTCCGCGGTTGTCCAGGTCAGGGGAGGGGGAAGCCCCTCCCTGGTCGAGCTGGTCACGACGGAAAAAGGCAAGGTCGGCCCGGCGCTCGAGGCCGTAAAAAAATTCTTGGAATAACACTCAATCCCGATAGAGTGCGTCAATGAGGTCCCTATATTTCTCTTCAACGACGTTGCGCTTGACTTTAAGCGGCATTGAATGCCGCCCTCGAGCCCCCGTAGCGGAGGGGGGCCCGTCGGCTTATCCGACGGGGGGAACCGACGGGACTGGTTCCCCGGGGTCCGGGGGCAGAGGGCGGCTTCAGGCCGCATTCACAATGTGACTTTATTTATTGCGTTCACATTAGGTGCGGCAGAGGCGGAGGAAGAGCCGGCTGAGCGTCGTGACCGTATCCGGTATGAATGATCTATTCATATCTCAATGAAACTATGGGGTCCATCTTGGCGGCCTTCTGGGCCGGGAAAATGCCGAAGAAGAGCCCGATGGACACCGAGACGGCGAACCCCGCGATCACGGACCACGGAGTGACCGCGGCCGGAAGAGGCGTCACGGCCTTGACGACGACGGCGATCCCGAAGCCGGTCAGGATCCCCAGGATCCCTCCCGTTCCCGTCAGGACGACGGCCTCGATCAGGAACTGCTTCATGATATCGCCGGACTTGGCCCCGAGGGCCTTCCGGATCCCGATCTCGCGCGTCCGCTCCTTGACGGAGACCAGCATGATGTTCATGACGCCGATCCCGCCGACCATGAGCCCGATCGACGAGATGACGATCATAACCAGGAAGGCCGCCCCGGTCAGCTGGTTATAGAGCTCGAGCATGGTCTCCTGGGTGAATATGGAGAAATCGTTGGGCTTTCCGTAGGCGACCTTCCTCCGCTGGCGCAGGAAGTTCGTGATCTGCTGGATGGTCTCCTCCATCTTGCCGTGCTCCTTCGGTGTCGCGCCGATCTCGATGGAATCCTTTTCGTAAGGGAAGGACTTCATCAGCGTCGTTATGGGGATGCCGACGAAGTTGTCGCGGCTCTGGCCGAACACCTGTCCCCGCTTGCTCAGGACGCCGACGACCGTGAATTTCTCGGCCCCGACGCGGACCTCCTTGCCCAAAGCGCCCGTATGGGGGAAGAGGATCTCGGCGAGCTCGAATCCCAGGACGCAGGACCGGCTGCTGTGAGTGATCTCCGATTCGGTCAGGAATCGGCCTTCTTTGGGGAGATAGAGGGCGTACACGATGGGGAACTTCTCGTTGATCCCGAGGATCATGGAGCTGTCACTCTTGATATTCTGGTACTTGATGTCGATCTGTTCGAAAACGCTGGCGACAAGGTTGACGGCCACGCCTTTGACCAGGGAACAATTCTCTTCGATGGCCTTGGCATCCTCGAAGGTCAGATCCTTGCGCCGCCTTTCCTCCTCGGACCGTTCGCCCATCTGGACGGGATCGTACTTGCGAACGATGATGAGGTCCGAGCCGCTGGACTCCAGCTCTCTGCGGAAGGATGAGTTGAGGCCTTGGATGACGGCAACCATGCCGATGACGGTCATGACGCCGATGACGATGCCGAGAACGGTCAGGAAGGAGCGGAGCTTGTGCGTCCTGAGGGAGTCGATCGACATGCCGAAGATCTCCCGGAAGATGCCGGATCGGATCATTGTTCGGTCCTCAGCGCTTCGATGGGGTCGAGTTTGGCCGCCCGGTTGGCCGGGTAGAGGCCGAAGAACAGGCCGATCGACGTGGACATGACGATGGCCAGAACCACCGACCCTGGTTCGACCCTCGAGGGCATGGACGTCGCCGCCGTGATGACCCTGGCGACCGCCACCCCCAGGACGACCCCGATGATCCCTCCCCAGGCGGACATGAAGGACGATTCGATCAGGAACTGGAAGAGGATGTCCTTGCGCCTCGCGCCCACGGCCATCCGGATCCCGATCTCCTTGGTCCGCTCGGTCACCGAGACGAGCATGATGTTCATGATGACGATGCCGCCGACGACAAGGGCGATGGACGAGATGGCGATCATCGCGAAGTAGATGCCCGAGGTGGCCGTCTTGTAGAACTGGATGAACGTCTCGGAGGTCTGGAAGGAGAAGTCGTCCGGATCCTTATAGGTCCGTTTCCGCCACGAGCGGAGGATCGTCCGGACCTCTTCCTGGGCCTGCACCATCTGTTCCTGGGAGGCCGTGTGGATATTGATGGAAATGGAACGCCGGGAGCCATAGGCCTTGGCGAACGTCGTGATCGGTATCCGGACGTAGTTGTCCTGGCTGAAACCGAGGATCTTTCCCTTCTTTTTGCCGGCCCCGACGACGAGGAAGTTGTCCGTCCCGACCTTGAGCCAGCGGCCCACCGGGTCGACGCCGGCGAAGAGCTTCTCCGTGATGTCCGATCCGATGACGCAGATGTAACGCGAATGGTCCTCGTCGTCCTTCTGGATGTGGCGGCCGCTCTCCAGCTCGATGACGGACCCGATGATGTGGTCGAGGTAGGTCACGCCGCGGATCTCGGTGCCTTGCAGGGACTGGTTCCGGTATTTCGCCGTGCGCGAAGTGCTGGTGCTTGCCCCGACCAGCTCACAGGACGCACAGCGCTCGCGGAGGAGCCGCATCTCGGTCAGGGTAATGTCCTTGCGCTTCATCTGCTCCTTGAAGTCCTTCAGGGAGGTGCCGATCATGGAGAACTTGGAGACCGCGAAGTCGTTGGCCCCGTAGAAGGACATCTTCGTGTAGACGTAATTGTTGAGGCCCTGGATGACGGAGACGACGGCGATGATGGTCAGCACTCCGATGATGATGCCCAGGAGCGTCAGGAAGGTCCTGAGCTTGTTGGCCCTGAGAGAGATCATGGCCATCGAGAAGGATTCTTTGATCTGAAGCTTGGCCATCGTTTTCAGTGTCCTATTCTACACCAGATCATACGGCGAAGCGAAAAAAAGGTTCCTGTCGGCGGCCTTTCTTTTCGTACGGGAAGAAATTCCAGACTCAGAGACGGTTTGACTTTGCACGGGGAAGCCGTCACAATGAACAAAAGCAGAAAAGGAGATAAAAAATGAAAAAAATGACAACGGGTCTCGTGATGGCCCTCTTGGCCTTCTGCCTTGTCCCTAAGGCCGAGGCCGGACTTATCTACCTCGGGCTCCAGGGCGGCATCTCAAGGCAAAAAGCCAGCTTCGCGGAAATTAAGTTCAACACCGATACGTCCTTTTTTTACGGGGCCAAGGCCGGAGTGAAGTTCATGATGTTCGCCGTTGAGTTGAACTATTTCCAGGCGGCCCACAACCTCGATTCAAGCGACGTCTCCGTAACGATGTGGCAGGGCCGGACAGTGGATTACAGCTACCTGGGCGCGAACCTGCGTTGGATCTTCCCCATCGTCGTCGTTGAGCCTTATCTCACCGCCGGCTACGGGTATTACACGGTCGACATCCACGACTTCAATAAGGACCATAACGGCGGTTTCAACGTCGGGGCGGGTGTCGAACTCATGCTGGGGAAAATGTTCTCCCTTTCCGCCGAGGGCAAGTATCATCACGTGAACCTGGACATCGACAAAAAGAGTTTCAAGGTCGGGGACTTTTCCCTGACCGGCGGCTTCAACATTTATTTTTAATTCTACTTCTAAAAGAAGGGGCCGCGTCGTGCTCGTCCGTTTGAACAAGTTCCTTTCCCAGGCCGGCGCCGCCTCCCGCAGGGAGGCCGACCGCATGATCCAGGAGGGCCGGGTCAAGGTCAACGGCCGGGTCGTCCAGGAGCTCGGGGAAAAGATCGAGGACGCCGGGGACATGGTCGAGCTCGACGGCCGGCGGGTGAAGAAAGAGGAACGGATGGCCTACGTCCTC
>JALHVH010000033.1 GCA_022867105.1 Candidatus Aminicenantota bacterium | reverse complement strand
GACCCGCGAACAACGGCGGAAGATCAGCGAGACCGAGCGCCGGCTCATCAACAAGGAGGAGAACCTCGAGAGGCGCTTCCAGTCCATCGAGCGGAAGGAGCGCGAATTCTCTCAGAAGGAGCGCCGGCTCCAGGACAAGGAGAAAGAGATCGAGGATCTCGAGGCCAAGATCGGCGAGGCCGTCCGGAAGGAGATGGCCGAGCTGGAGCGGATCTCCGGCTTGACCCAGGAGGAGGCCAAGGCCGCGTTGATCAAAAAGATCGAGGACGAGGCCCGGCTCGAAGCCCTTCAGACCGTCCGGCGCATCGAGGAGGAGGCGAGGGAGAAGGCCCAGGCCTTGGCCCGTGAAGTCATCGTCAACGCCATTCAGCGCTCGGCGGCCGAACACGTCGTCGAGACCACGGTGTCCGTCGTCGACCTCCCCTCCGACGACATGAAGGGACGGATCATCGGCCGCGAGGGCAGGAACATCCGGGCCCTGGAGCAGGCCACCGGCGTCGACATCATCGTCGACGACACGCCCGAGGCGGTCATCCTGTCGAGCTTCGACCCCATCCGCCGCGAGCTGGCCCGCCTGTCCATCGAGAAGCTCGTCATGGACGGGCGCATCCACCCGGCCAGGATCGAGGACATCGTCGAGAACGTCAAGGCGGACCTTGAGCAGAAGATCAAGCAGGAGGGCGAGTCCACGGTCCTGGAGCTCAAGGTCAACAACGTCCATCCCGAGCTCATCAAGCTCCTGGGCAAGCTTAAATACAGGACGAGCTACGGCCAGAACGTCCTCCAGCATTCCAAGGAGGTGGCCATGCTGTCGGCCCTGATGGCCCGGGAGATCGGCGCCGACGTCAACGTCTCCCTCCGGGCCGGCCTCCTCCACGACATCGGCAAGGCCGTGGACAAGGACGTCGAAGGCACGCACACCGAGCTCTCCGTCGAGCTGACCAGGAAATACGGCGAGAACGAGAAGGTCATCCAGGCCATCGCCTCGCACCACCGGGACGTCGACTTCCCATCGATCGAGGCCGTTCTCATCCAGTCGGCGGACACCCTGTCCGCAGCCCGGCCGGGGGCGCGGCGCGAGCTCCTGGAGACTTACATCGAGCGCCTGCAAAAGCTCGAGGAGCTGGCCAACAGCTTTGAGGGCGTCTCCCGATCGTTCGCCCTCCAGGCGGGGCGCGAGATCCGGATCATCGTCGAGAGCCATAAGGTCTCCGACGACCGGGCGTCGCTCATCGCCAAAGACATCGCCGCCAAGATCAAGAACGAACTGGACTACCCGGGTCAGATCAAGGTCACGGTCATCCGGGAGATGAGGGCGGTGGAATATGCCCGTTAAGACCGGCGTCCTCTTCCTGGGGGACATCATCGGTCACCAGGGCCGGAGGGCCCTCCAGCGGTTCCTGCCCCAGCTCGTCAAGAAATATCTGCCGGCGATCGTCATCGCCAACGGCGAGAACGCGGCCGGAGGCGTCGGCATCACCGAGGAGATCGGCCGGGAACTCTTTCTGCAGGTCGACGTCTTGACCTCCGGCAACCACATCTGGGACAAGAAGGAGGCCCTGCCCTACCTCGAGCGCGAGCCGAGGCTCCTCCGTCCGGCCAATTACCCGGCGGGAAACCCCGGCCGCGGCAGTTATATCTACCAGGACGGCGGCGGCGTCAAGATCGCGGTGCTTAACCTCCAGGGCCGGGTCTTCATGGAAGCCATCGATTGTCCCTTCCGCAGGGCGGACGCGGAGATTGAGATCCTGGGCCGGGAAACGCCCGTCATCGTCGTCGACTTTCACGCCGAGGCGACCTCTGAAAAGCAGGCCCTCGGCTGGCACCTGGACGGCCGCGTCTCGGCGGTCATCGGGACCCACACCCACGTCCCGACCGCGGACGAGAAGGTCCTTCCCGGGGGGACCGCCTACGTCACGGACGCCGGCATGTGCGGCGGCTACGACTCGGTGATCGGCATCCGGAGGGAGCAGGCCCTGCAGAGGTTCCTCACGGGCCGGCCCCAGCGGTTCGAGCCGTCCAAGGAAGGGCTGGCCTTGTCCTGGGTGTTCATCGAGGTCGACGCTAAGGCCGGACGGGCCCTGTCCATCAAGAGAGGCACTTTGGTCGAGGATCATGTTGACGAACAATGATCCGGTGAAGCCGGATAAGATCTATTCGGTTTCGGCGGTGACCGAGATCATCAAGCTCACGCTGGAAACGGCGTTCCCTGTCCTCTGGGTGGAGGGCGAGATCTCGAACTTCCACCGCCACTCCTCCGGGCACCTTTATTTCACGCTCAAGGACGCCAAGAGCCAGCTCAAGGCGGTCATGTTCCGCTTCGAGGCGAGCAAGATCGCCTTCGACCTCAAGGACGGCCTGAAGGTCGTCTGTCGGGGGAGGATCAACGTCTACGAACCGCGGGGCGAATACCAGATCGTCGCCGAGGTCATCGAGCCCAGGGGCAAGGGCGCCCTCCAACTGGCCTTCGAACAGCTCAAGGAGAAGCTCCGGGCCGAAGGCCTCTTCGATCCCGGGCGCAAGAAGACGCTCCCGCTCCGGCCCCGGACGATCGGCGTCGTCACCTCGCCGCGCGGGGCGGCCATCGCCGACATCCTGAGGATCCTGGAGCGGCGCTACGCCCGGCTCCACATCCTCATCTACCCGGCCAAGGTCCAGGGGGAAGGGGCGGCGGCGGAGATCGTCGAGGGGATCGATTACCTGGGCGCGCTCCCGGGTATCGACGTCATCATCGTCGGGCGCGGCGGCGG
>JALHVH010000277.1 GCA_022867105.1 Candidatus Aminicenantota bacterium | reverse complement strand
GGGGGTTCGATGGTCAGATCGACCCGGCCGGGACGGATGAGAAGGCTTCCCTTGTGAATGATCCTGTATCCGCCCTTCTGGACGATCGGCAGGATGTCCAGCCCCGTTTCCAGAGCCAAGTGGAACCCGCCCCGCTTGAAAGGCCCCAGTTTCCCGTCCAGGGTGCGCGTTCCCTCCGGCAGAATGGCAATGGAAAACTGCTTGCGGCTGCGGACGAGGTCCGCGGCCTGTTTGATGCTCTCCCTTGCCTTCGGACTGTTTTTACGGTCGATCGGGATCATGCCGATGCGGCGGAGAACGGCCCCATAGAACGGCCAGCGGAAATGGCTCTCTTCCTCGATCCCTCGGGCCGGACCGGGGAAGGCGGCATAAAAAATGAGCGGGTCGAAGATGTTGACGTGGTTCATCATCACGACGTATCGGCGGCCCGCAACGGCGTTCTCCTGCCCCCTCGCCCTGAGACGAACGCCGCTGACGAAGAGAACCAATCGGCAGCAAGCCTTGATCAGCCCTTCCAAGCGCCGGCCGCGGGTGAAGAAGGCGACGAGCAGGATCACGAGACAACACAAGACGAAGACGGGCAGAGCGATCGTCCAGATGACGAGCGACCGCAGGCTTTCGAAGACGCGCTTCATGCCAGGACGGTCAGTTCCCGGGGCCACACCTTCAGCCGCAGGGGGGTCTCGCCGAGGAGCTCGCCGTCGGCCATTAGGAGTTGGGGCGGATCGGCGCTGATGGAGATCTCGGCGGCCTTGCTCACGTCCACGTTCGGATGGCCGGTGTGGGTCCCGGAGAACACCTTGCGGAAGATATCGACGATCTCGCGGCGGTTGACCTCGCGGAAGATCACCAGGTCGGCCCGCCCATCCGATGGGTCGGCGTCCGGAGCGATCTTCATCCGGCCGCCGGTGAATTTTGAATTGGAAATGACCATGGCGCTGTCGCGGACGGTCCATTTCTTGCCGTCCGCTTCGATGTCCATGCGGTTGTTTATGCCTTTGGCCAGCCTCAGAAGGACAGCCAGGCTGTAGCCGAAGGAACCTAAGATCTTCAGGCGTTTGTTGGCCAATTTGAGGATGTCGGCGATGAGCCCGACCCCCAAGAGGTTCATGGAGAACCGGTGTTCGGTCAGCCCGTCCTGCCGGTACCAAAATTCCACCAGGTCGATGGCGTGGCGGCGCCCGGCCATGATGTTGTCGAGCGCTTGATCAGCCGTGAGAGTATCGAAGTCTCGGAGGAAGGAATTGCCGGTTCCGGCCGGGATGAGCCCGATCTCGGGCGTACGGGGCGGCCGTCCCTCGGCATAGATGCCGTTGATCACCTCGAAGGGCGTGCCGTCGCCGCCGAGGCAGATTACCCGTACGAAACCCTCTTCAGCCGCCCGGCGGCCGATCTCCGAGGCGTGGCCAGGGTATTCGGAGGAGCAGATCTCGATCCCGGGGAACTCCTTGAGGATTCGGGGCTCGAGACGGCGGAAGCACTTAAACCCGCGCCCATGTCCGGAGGCGGGATTGACGACGAGCAGTGTTTTATCGTCGGCGCTCACGTCTTGCTTATAACACGATGCTTGGGAAAATTCAACGCGGCGCAATAAGCGGTGGCGGAAGAGCCGGTGGGGGCAAAAAACCCTCCCGCACCGGCCGAAAGACTCCCGCCATGGCGGGAGAATGGCCTCAAGAAACGGGCCAATGTCACGGATCGGACCGCGTTTCCCCTGTAAAGACAAGGAAAGCCCCGGCTCAAAGAAGGAAATCAAGTTAGAAAACGTCAACAGGTGTTGACGCTCAGCGGAGGAAATGGGAAACGTAAGGATATGGACACAGCCCGGCTTCTCTTTGAAGTCAGTGAGTTACCGGATTCTCCGGAATCCGGTACGTGTCCCCCTTCTTCCTACGAGCGCGAGTCAGGGAAGCCTAATGGATATGCCCGGGATCGGATTTCGCCCCCTCCGCCGCATGCCCTGCCGTTCCGGCCGCGTCGATGTAGAGTTTCTCCACGTAATGGATGAACGTGACGTAGGCGGCCACGAATTCCCGGCCCGCTTCCACACTCTTGTCCATATCCTTCTTCTTCGCCATCATCTTTTCGAACTGCGCCCGAATGCCTTCGGACACGTGCCCTGACATGTGTTCGGCCAGGGCGTCCACTTGGCCGGTTTCCAGGGCTTTGTCGGCCGCCGCGATGGGCGGCTCCTCGGTTCCGGCCGGCTTCAGGCCGGTGTAGGGAGCGCCCTCTCCGGCTCTGTGGACCCTAACCAGGGTCTCGAAGAAATACCGGTCGGCCAGCTCCTTCGCGTCCGGATTGAGTTTCCGGACGGCGAGCGTTCTCCGGAAAGCCTCGGTGATCTCCGCCTCGTCCTTCTTCTGGACCCAGATCAGGACATGTTCCGCTCGGCCCGTTTCCAGGGCCTTCATCGCCGCCTTGATGACGGGCCCGCCCATCGTGTCGCAGTGGGCGAAAGCGAATGGCACGAAGAACGAAAAGCGCTTCCCCGTGAGAAGATAGAGCCCAGCGACGAGCGCTGCCGAGACCGCCAGGAGCGTCAGAAATCTTTTTTTCCCGGTTGCCATGCCTCCCCTCCCTTGGAGATATTTCCAACTCCATATATAGGGAAGAGTCGCGGACTTGTCAAATGCGGCAGTCCGGCTATTGTCCCGAAAAAGGACAGGGGACACGTATCGAGCTGAATTCCCGCCCTTGGCACTGAATCGTCCTTCCTAACCATGCCGATACTATATCTCCGGCCGTGCAGCGAAGTCATTGCGCGGCCATTTCCTGCGGCCTGATCGTCACGGAACTCGTCTTAAATGCCATGAAACACGCGCTCCCCGGCGGCCTTGACTTCTCTTCTTATCGAAAGTTATCATCTGTTACTGACTGGGAAAACGCCTTGAGGAGGAACCCATGAGATCCGTATCCGCGTTGAACAGACTTGGCGTCCTGATTTTCGTCGCGTCAGGGGTGCTTCTGCCGCTGTCCGCTATTCAGAGCAAGAGCCTGGCCGGCACTTGGAAGGTGAGCTGGACCGATGGGAACCACAGCCCGCAGGAGATCCCTCCGCTCTACACCCTGCCGATGAAAGACCCGGGCCGGTACATCGATGTCCCGGTCCCGATGGAGCTCCATCGCGTCCTACAGGCCAAAGGTCTCATCGAGGACCCCAATATCGGCATTAACTCCTTCAAGGCGCGCTGGGTAGCGGAACAGATCTGGTCTTATCGCACGGAGTTGACCCCCCCCGGGGAAGCGCTCCTTGCCAAGGCGGTCTGGATCGTCTTCGACTGTCTGGACCTCGACGCCGTGGTGTCTCTTAACGGGGAGGTCGTTGGCCGCCATGCTAACGCTTACATTCCTCTGCGTATCGATCTGACCGGGAAGCTTCGCGAGGGACCGAACGAGCTCATTGTTGTCGTCGAAAGCGGCCTTTATGATGTCGCCGACCGCTCTTACGGCGATTATTCGCGGTCGATGGACGCCGTCCTCAACAAACGGCAGTGGCTGCGAAAGCCCCAGTATCAGTTCATATGGGACTGGAACCCGCGGCTGATCAATGTCGGGATCACCGGCGATGTCCGGCTCGAATGGGCGGATGCCGCCCGGCTGGACCAGGTCGTCGTCTTCGCTCAGCCGTCACCGGAATTCACTTCCGCGGAGATGACCGTGAGGGTATTTGTGGAGGGGATCAAGGAGAGCACGTCCGCCGTCCTGCGGGCCCGTGTCAAGGAGACGGGGCAGGAAGTGAAGAAGGACATGACGCTCGGACGCAGTCTCCAGACCCAGGATCTTCATATCCAGGTAGACAAGCCGCGCCTGTGGTGGCCGCGCGGACACGGGAAGCAGGACCTCTACACGGTCGAGGTCGACCTTCTCGCGGACGGCACGGTCGTCGATTCGGCAGTGAAGCGGACGGGCATCCGGTCCGTCGTCATCGACCGCTCGCCTCACCCCGTGGAAGGCGAATACTTCATCATCACGGTCAACGGCCGGCGCATCTTCTGCAAAGGCGGGAACTGGGTTCCGGCCGACATGATCTATTCGAGCGTCGACCATGAACGGACCCGGAAGCTTGTGGACCTGGCTGTGGACGCCAACTTCAACCTCCTCCGGATCTGGGGTGGCGGGCTTTATGCCGGGCATGACCTCCTCGACCTCTGCGACGAGAAAGGCCTCCTCGTTTGGCACGACTTTCTGTTCGCCTGCTCGAAATATCCCGCCGATGACGGCGATTGGCTGGCTGATGTCCGCCGCGAGACGACTTGGGCCGTGCGCGAATTCGCCCGCCATCCCTCGCTCGCCGTCTGGTGCGGCAATAACGAGATTGAGTGGGGCGTCTGGGCCTGGGGATACGAATCCTTCGGCAAGCGGCATCCCGATTATTCCCTTTACCACTTCGTCCTTCCGGTCATCGTCAAAACCGAGGACCCGACAAAGCCCTATTGGCCGAGCTCCCCGTTCTCGCCGAACCACGAGTTCCCCAACAGCCCTATCGTCGGCGACCAGCACCCCTGGGACGTCACGCTCGGTCAATACGGCGCGGACTTCCGGGCCTACAGGAGATTCGTGGACAGGTTCCCCAACGAGGGGGGCGTCCTGGGGGCCAGTTCCCCGGCGACCCTGCGGCAGTTCCTCCCGGCAGGGGAGAGGCGGATGAGGTCGTTCTCCTGGGAGCACCACGACAACGGCGGGAATTTCTGGACGGAGCTTCCGGGCATCACCTACCGGACCGTGGAATTCTGGTTGGGATGCGACCCGGCGGGGATGACATTTAATGACTATGTTTTCGCCAGCGCCCTCCTCCAGGCGGAAGGCCTCGAGGAGTATATCGCCAACTATCGGCGGCGCATGTTCTCAAGCTCCTCGGCCATCTTCTGGATGTACAACGACTCCTGGCCGGTGACCCACGGCTGGACCATTGTCGATTATTACCTGAGAAAGAAGCTGGCCTTTCATCCCGTCCGGCGCGCCTACCAGCCGGTCACCGTCGTCGTAGCGGACGACGGGCCGATGATCACCGTATACGGTGTCAACGAGGGGCGGGAGGAGTGGAAGGGCGCTTTGCGCTACGGTCTTTTCGCGACGAGGGGAGGCCGGCCCTTGGACGAAACGCGGGATATCGTGCTCCCGGCCAACGCGTCGACGCCTCTGGCGACGATCGAGCGCTCAAAATGGGAGGCCCTGGGATTCACAAAGCACGGGGCTTTCGCGGCGCTCTTCGACTCGGCCGGGAACCTCCATGCCCAGCATCGGCTGTTTCTTTCGAAATTCAAGGACCT
>JALHVH010000276.1 GCA_022867105.1 Candidatus Aminicenantota bacterium | reverse complement strand
TCAGGCTGATCTCCGCATGGTCGCTGCAGCCCTTCCCCATACCCTCCCATCACGGCAAAAGAAGACCCTATTTACCGAGACCTTTTCTTCTACTCAGTAATCCACACTACTGGGAGGAAAACCATGAAAGATCTAATGTGAACGCAATAAATAAAGTTATAATGTGAGTGCGGCCTGAAGCCGCCCTCTGCCCCCGGACCCCGGGGAACCAGTCCCGTCGGTTCCCCCCGTCGGATAAGCCGACGGGCCCCCCCTCCGCTACGGGGGCTCGAGGCCGGCATTCAGTGCCGCTCAAAGTGGGATGTAGCATGAATTATTTCGTTTATATTAGATAAGCTGGAAAGAAAAGAAAAGCTGGTCTGGCTAGACAGGAAAGACGGCGAGATGGGGCAAATAGGACCGTTTCGGTTGCATCGGCACGTCTGTTGAAATAGAATGGAAAAAGGGTGAACTTCATGGAAAACGAGAAATACAAGGGTTTGTTCGTAATGGCAGGACTTCTGGCGTTCTTGGCATTCTCCATCCCGACCCGTGCGGCGGCCGATGAAAGGACCCCGGGCATCGAGAGGATCGAAAAGGCCATCCAGGTCCTCCGCGAGATGGTGGACCTTCCCGAGGAGGGCCTTCCCTCGAGACTTCTCGAGAAATGCCACGGGATCGCCGTCATTCCAGGCGTCATCAAGGCGGCCTACGGATTCGGCGGCCAATACGGCCGGGGGCTCATCGTCATCCGGAACGAGGACGGGACTTGGAGCAACCCCACGTTCATCTCCCTCATTGGCGGAAGCCTAGGTTGGCAGATCGGCGTCCAGAAGGCCGACATCGTTCTGGTTTTCAAGACGGGAAAAAGCATCGAGAACATGGACGCGGGCAAGGTGACTATGGGCGCGGACATGAGCGTCGCCGCCGGGCCGGTCGGCCGCAACGCCGAGGCCTCGACCGACCTCGATATGGAAGCCGAGATCTACTCCTATTCCAGGAGCAAAGGCCTGTTCGCCGGCGTTTCCATCAAAGGGGCGTCCATCCAGATCGATAAGGACGCCAACCAGGCCTTCTATGACAAACGGGACATCAGCGCCCGGGACATCCTTTACGGAAGCGACATCCAAGCGCCTCCCGTCGTCAAAGACCTGAAAGCGGCCCTGAAGAAGCGCACGGCGCCCAGGATCTAAGCCGCCGATTTTGCTGTGCCTTCCGTATCCGCTCAGGAGTCTTCCTGTCGACGACCGCTCCAATCCGCGTCAAATTCGGTCCCGTCGGAAAAAGGAAAATTCCTAAAAAACAAACGTGTATGAATATTTGATCATGACGGCCCGGCCGCTGTAATAGGGCCGGTAAGGAGTTTCCCCGGTGCGATGAGTGTTGAGCCCTTCATTAAAGACCAGGTAGAGGTCGTTGCCTTCCCGGGGGTTGAAGCGAAGCCTCACGTTGGCGGTCACCTGCTCCACGGCGCTGTCGTATTGGATGAAGGCCGAGGCCGAAAATTTCGTGCTCAGCGTCGCCAGCCATCGCACCCGGGCAATTTGAGCCGTCAGAGCCTGGCGCCGGCCGGAAAATTCCACGCGGTTGAATTCATAATAGCCGCCGAGAGTGAGGTCCGAAGAAATGCCCCAGACGGGCGTGACCCCGACGGTCAACCGCCGGCCGTCGTAGAATGAGCCGGCATCGATCGTCACCGTGGCGCTCAAGAGATTGCCAAAGGGCGATTGGATGTATCCTTTGAGGCCTGCGAATGCATATTCTCCGGGAGGCACGAAGACTTTATCAAAAAAGGAAATCTCCTCCCGAACGCTTTCCTTATACATCTTGAAGGCAAACTCTCCGTTCCAGCCGCGCTTGGCCAGGAATCCCCACCCCGGCCCGATTTCGACCGATTCCAGGGAATTGTCCTCATTACGGAAATACACGGTGCCATCAGCAAAAAGATAATGCGAGCTCAGGAACGATCTTTCTCCGGGCAGCCAGCCGTAGAGAACACGGTTTCCGAACCGGCTGAAATCCTCGCGCATCTCAAAACCCATTCCCGGGTCGTAATCCTTCCCGGCACGGGATAGGCCGAGGTTGAAGCCCAGGCCTTTCCTCGTGCGCCTCTCCCAGCTGAATCTGAAGCGGGCCGGATCGAGCGAGGCTGGGTCGTTGTCTTTTCCGGATTGAAAAGACTGGGCCCAGTTCAGCAAAAGATAATCGTCCGCCTGAATCCGGAACGTCCCATCCAGGCCATAGGCGGTATTGTAGGAGCCGTCCGTGCCGAGCCGGGTCGTGATCATTCCGCCGACGTAGGAGTAGGGATTGAAAACCCTGCGTCGGAGGCGGAACACTCCGAAATTCTCCGAGGGCAGGTTTTCCTCATGAAGAGGCGCTGTCTGCATGTCCAGAAAGCCCAGGTCCCAGGGGCCGAGGCGCCCCACCAGCCGCGCCCCGCCGTAAATGCGGACGGATTCCTCTTCGGCGATCCCAATTCTCCGGCTGTAAAAGAGCTGGTTATACTCGCCGAAGCTGAAATCAAAGATGCCGGCCCGCTCCAGGAAAAAGAGCCTTTTCTCGGGGAAAAAGAGCGAAAAGCGGGTGAGGTTGACCTGGTAGTCATCAGCCTCGACCTGGGCAAAATCCGTGTTCGCGGTCAGGTCGAAGGTCAGGTTGCTGGTCAGGCCATACTTGATGTCCAGGCCCGCTTCGGAAGTGGGCTTGTCCTTGTGCAGGTAAGCCGTTTCCTCATCATTCAGGTCATTGGACTGCCCGTAGCCGCCGAGGCCGTAAGGCGTAATATAGAGCGGCCTGCGGCTGTGCACGCCTTCCAGGACGATTTCATGCGCTTGGGAAGGCTTCCACATGCTCATGATTCCAAGCTTTGGGTCGATGGGCGGGAAGATGTCGCCCTCCGACTTGCGGGGAATCCAGCGAAAAGCGGTCAGGCCCATGGTGACACGGCCTTCCTGGTCCTGAAAACGCAAACTGGAAAAAGGAATCCGCATCTCAACAAACCAGCCCTGGTCGTTTTTGACCACGGCAACATCCCAGAACGTATTCCAACTCGAGTTGATGGGCATATCGTTGATCGTTCTTTGCTCGGCGTCGTTGGACACCGTGCCGTCCCAGCGCAGCCCTGAAGGCGTTGTGAAAAAGCCAAGAGCGTTCTCTTTGTCGTTGAATGTATCAAAAAGGACGCCGAACCATTCCGTATTCGACTCGAAATAATCGCGCTTTTTTGATGGCGCTTGGATTTTGGCAGGCTCCCGGTCGTAGAGCCGTGCGGCCGCATAGAGATAGACGTCATCGAAACCGATCAAAATCTCCGTTTTCTCGGAAGGAGAATTCCCAAAACTGGGCAGAAACATGACGACGGGCAGCGGCTTGATGCTCTGCCAAGCGTCTTCGTTGCTCAAGCCATCAAGGGTGACGAGGCTGGAAATTCTCCGGATGACAAGAGGCTCTTGGGATAGCCCCTGATGGGCCGCGAAGAAGAAAACCGCAAACAACAGGAAAGTGAATTTCCGGTATTTCAAGAGATCCTTCTTCTCCGGGTGAAGTCTCCTTTATCGCACCGGGTGATAATTATCCTCTTCTCGCTCGATATCCCCCCTGCTGGTTGTGGCAAAATCATATCCTCGGCTGAGCGGCGATGTCAAATAACGAATAGGGGCCTATGGCGAGGGGCCGTTACTCGACGGTCTTCCTGCCGGCCTTCCTGTCCGCGTATTGCTCTTCGATCCAGGCGTAGGTCTTTCTCAGACCGTCGCGGAGCGTCGTGGAAGGCTCCCAACCCAGGACCCGCTTGATCATGGTATTGTCGCTGTTTCGACCGCCGACGCCCTTGGGGGCGGAGAGGTCGTAGCGGCGCTCGAGCTTGACCCCGGCGATGCCCTCGATGATGGTCACGAGGTCGTTGACCGAGACGAGCTCGCTCGAACCGAGGTTGATGGGTGTCGCGATGAGGTCCTCGCAGTGCGTGATCCGGTCGATGCCGTCGACGCAGTCGTCGATGAACATGAAACTCCGGGTCCGGGTGCCGTCGCCCCAGATCTCGATCCAGTTCCGCCCTTTGTCCCTGGCCTCGATCACCTTGCGGCAGAGGGCCGCCGGTGCTTTTTCCCGGCCGCCGTCCCAGGTTCCGTTGGGGCCATAAACATTGTGGAACCTGGCGATGAACGTCTTCAAGCCCCGCTCCGCCCAATACTCCTGGCAGAACATCTCGGACATGAGCTTTTCCCAGCCGTAGCCCCTCTCGGCCATGGCGGGATAGGCGTCGGACTCCTTGAGGGCCCGCACATCCGGGCTCTTCTGGAGGTCGGTGTTGTAGGCGCAGGCCGAGGACGAATAGAAATACCTCACGGCGCCCGCCCGGTAGGCCGCTTCGATCATGTGGGTGTTGATGAGGATGCTGCGGAGACACTCGATACGGAACCTTTCGATAAACCCCATCCCTCCCATATCGGCCGCGAGATTGTAGACCTCGACGGCGCCCTCGGCGGCGCGTTCGCAGTTCTTCCGATGGCTCAGGTCCAGGCACAGGCATTCAACTCCCGGCACACGCTGGTACCAATCCGGCAGGGGCTTCTTGTCCACGACCCGGATCCTGGTGAACCCCCGCTCATGAAGGGACCGGGTCAACGACCCGCCGATAAAGCCTCCCGCGCCCGTGACGACGATCAGGTCATCCATGGCCGCCGCGCGGCCGCTTTTCTCCGTCTTGGACATGCCATGCTCCCCTTTCCTGATCTCCGGGCATTCCATGCCGGACGGCCGCCTTTGGCGACCGTCTAGGAGATCTCGGCGTAATACTTGCTGATATATTTTTCCTGGACCTTGAACGACCAATGGATGTCGCGGATGTAAGCGACGGCCTCCTGGCGCTTCTTCGTCCGGATGAGGCTCGTGAGCTGCCGGTGCTCGCCGATCGAGGCCTCTTCCCATTCCTTGACGAATCCCGTTTTGCGGGGGAAGTCGTACAGCCTCTTCTTCATCTGGTTGACAATCTTGGTCAGGCTCGCGTTGCCGGACAGGTTCAGGTACGTCTCGTGGTATTTCAGGTTCTTTTCATAATAGAGGTCGAAATCGCCGTCGTCGATGGCCTTTTTCATGCCATCATTCATCCTCTCCATGAACTTGATGTCCGAGTCGTGGAAGTGATCGAAGGCGGAGAGAAGGGCCTGGCTCTCCAGCGCCCCGATAATCTCGTAGTAGTTCCTGATGTCCTGGAGGGTCAGGACATTGACGATGACCTTCCGGCGGGGAAGGATGGTGACGAAATCCTCCGTCTCCAGCTGGAGGAGCGCGTCCCGGAGCGGGGTCTTGCTCACGCCCAGCTTTTTCGAGGTCTCCTCCATGTCGATGACCGACCCCGGCTTGAGATCCCCGCTCCGCATCTGCTCGCGCAGGTACTCGTAGACCTGCTCCTTCAGCGACTTGATGTTCAGCAACGGTCTGGCATCCATGGGTCCTCGGGCTCCTTTCGTCCGGAGGTTTTCACACAGCCGAGAATATAAAATATCAGATTTCAAGTCAATAGAACATGGCGGTCCCTGCGGGACAAGCCTCAGAGATGAAGCGCTTGACGGACGGACGGGAAGAGATCGATCTGGGTGTGAGGCAGGAACAACGCTCCCGTGTATTCATTCATGTAGCTCGAGTCCGTGTTCAATTCAATGTAGGTCATTTTCTCGGCGATGTCGATCGCGAGCCGCCTGTTCTCATCGGAAAGGCAAATGAGATAGGCGCCAAGAAGGGACGTGTTGCCGAGATATGAGAACTTGTTCCGTTCAAGGTCCGGGAGGAGGCCGATAAGGATGGCGTTATGGATGCTCAGGTTCTGGCCGAAGCCGCCGGCCACATAGAACGCGTCGATCTTGTCAAAGGTCAGTCCCGCTTTTTTAAGCAGCAGGAGGCAGGCGGAGAATATGGCGGCTTTGGTCCGGATGAGGTTGGCGATATCCCGCTCTGTGATGACAAGGTCCTTGCCCCAAAACGTGTTCTTCCCCTCTTCGATCAGGAAGGCCGGGCCCTCGGCATCGTGAAGAAGGCGTTCTCCCGCTTTCGGCGCGTTGAATTTTCCCTGACGGTCCACATAGCCATGAAAGAACAATTCAGCCAGCAGGTCGACCCATCCGGAACCGCACAGGCCTTTGGGCCTTGTGTTCCCTATGACCTGATAGACGGCCCGCCCGGAGTCTTCGAGGCTGATTTTTTCGATGGCCCCCTCGGCGGCAGGCATCCCGCACCGGGTCCCGCTTCCTTCAAAGGCCGGGCCGGCCGAGCAGGCACAGGTCATGAGCCATTCCCGGTTGCCGACGACCAGCTCGCCGTTCGTCCCGGCGTCGATGAACAACGAGATCTTTTCCGGATCCCGATAAAGGGGTGTGAAGAGGAGCCCGGCCGTGATGTCGCCTCCCACATAACTTCCGACCGCGGGAGCCAGGTGGACCCTGGCCGCGGGATTCGTTTTCAGCCCCAAATCACGGGCCGCGAAAAAGGGAAGCTCATTGAAGGTGGGGACATAGGGCTCCTCCCGGATGAAGCGGGGCTCGAGGTCGAGGAAAAGATGGGCCATGGTCGTGTTTCCGGAAAAAGAGGCGTAGTAGATGTCCCCGGCGGAGACGCGGGAGGCGAGGACCGCTTTGTCGATCAGATGATTGACGGCCCCGATGATGAGGTCGTGGAGTTCCTTCAAATGGCCGGGCTTTCGGGCATAATGGATCCGCGAAATGACGTCCTCCCCGCGGGCCACCTGAGGGTTTAGTGTCGAGGACGTCCCCAGGACCTCGCCGCTTTCAAGGTCGACGAGATGGAGAACGACGGTGGTCGTCCCGAGGTCGCAGGCAAGGCCGCAGATCCTTTTCCCCGGAGCGGCGGGCTCCACATCGAGGACCGTCCAGGTTGCGCCGGAGCGGAAGAGGACGGCGGTCGTCTTTCCCTCTTTTTCACGGACGGCATGGGCCAGTTTCCGCAATGCCGAATATTCACAATCGAGCTCTCGGATCGGCCTCTTTTTACGGAGTTCGCGCTCGAGACGCCGAAGGTCGCTTCCATTATTCTCCAGCGAGGGCGGGGGAAGATCCACCTCCACTTTTTCTATGGGGGGGTCGATCTCGAACGTTCCGGAAATGGTGTTTTTATGCTCTTCCAAGAAGCGGGAGGAGAGAACGTTCCGTATGATAATCTCCTGGAATTGAGGGAGGCCGACGGTCAAATGGTCCTTCACCCTGGTCAGGCAGGAGAGGGCATAGCCCTCTTTGAGGAGCCGGGACGGGAGGGAGGAAGAAGGCCTGGTTTCATATTCCCCGTCCATGATCTGAACGAGGCATTTCCCGCATGTCCCTTTGCCGCCGCAGGCGGTGTTCAGAGGGAGGCCGGCGGCTCTCGCCGCCTCCAGGAGAGTCGAATCCGGGGGGGCCTCAACCGTGACATCAAACGGGAGAAACCGGATTCGAAATCCTTCTTTTTTTCCCGGGGTCTTTGACGGAAGCATTATCCTTTTCAGGTCAGGCTCACGTTCTTGATAAAGCTCGGGATATCCGAAGCTTCCTGGGGCCCGACGATGACCTCCCATCCCGCCAGCTGCTCCTCCAGATCTCCGCTGATCTGGGCCACGAAACCCGGGATGACGATCTTACGGGTCTTGACGTCCTCTTCGAGCTTGATGTCCTTGATGAACTTGGCGATCTTCTCCCCGCCGAACTTCCCCGCGGCCCAGGAAGTGAGGACGGATTGGCCC
>JALHVH010000275.1 GCA_022867105.1 Candidatus Aminicenantota bacterium | reverse complement strand
CGCAAGGGGTTCTTGCGGCCGTTCGAGAAGATCCTCCTCCATTCGCCGCTGGTCTTCTGGGCGCCCTTCGCGTCCAACGTCTACCACGACCTGATGTGGTATCCGACGATCGGCAGGAAGCGTATCCGCCGCTTCATGAAGACGGAGTGGGGCGCCCTCTGGAAAAAATATTGACGGGGTCAACCCCCCGTTTTATGGCCCTTTGAAGGGATTGTCGAGAAGGACGAAAGGGATATTCCGAAGAAAGCCGTCGAAGGGCCGAGCGGGCATGGTTCCCCGACTCTCGGAGGGGAGAGCGAAGCCCGGAGCCGGAGGGGATTTGACTCGCCGGGGCAAATTCACGTCTTTCGGAGGAATGTCCCTGAGTTCTTCTCGGCGATCCCCTCAGTACTTTTTCCAGAGGACGCCCCACTCCGTCTTCATGAAGCGGCGAATGCGCTTCCTGCCGATCGCCGGATACCACATCAGGTCGTGGTAGATCGTCGACGCGAAGGGCGCCCAGAAGACCAGCGGCGAATGGAGAAGGATCTTCTCGAACGACCGCAAGAACCCCTTGCGGATCATCTGGTCGCCCCAGACGACGAAACTCCTCCGGGCCTTGAACCCGAAATTCATCTCCGATATGTCCTCGCCGGCGATCTCGACCTCCCGGAGGTCGCCGACACCGAGCCCTCGCTCGTGGGCCATCCGGATGTAAGGGATGTCCATGGGCTCGAAGCCCATGATCTTCGCAGCCACGGCGTCGATGGCCAGCGAATCGCCGCTCGCTAGGATGACGTTCTTGATCTCCGGCAGCATGGTCCGCGGGCCGGCGCCGTTCCCGCAGACCGTCCCGTCCATGACGGCGAAAAGCCCCGGATGGAGTTCCCTCTGCATGTAGAGGAGGTCGACCAGGACCTCGTGGATGTATTTGTGGGCATAGTGGCGGACCTCCTTGAGCAGGCCGCCGAAGGCGTTCTTCACCGCGCCTGTCGTCGTCGAATGGCCGTGGGTCTTGACCGTGGGCAGGTGGAGGATGCTCTTCCCGACGTACATCTTCGGGATCAGGATGCCTTCCGGGAAGATCTCGTTGAGCTTGAGGAGAGGGCTCTTGAACGGGTAAACCATCCACTCGACCTCGGGAAGCGGGACGAATTCCAGCCCGTATTTATCGAGGATGGGCAGCCATTTGTTGTTCCGCGCCCCTTTCCTTGGATTGGTGACGACGGTCTTGTTCTCCACGGGGATGAGCTTTTCCCGGGAATAGCCGTCCTCAATGAGCGCCCGGACGACGCCCTCGACCTGCCAGGGCTGGCTCGAACAGGACGGGAAGTATTTGGTCCAGGAGAGATTGAGCTTGATCAGGGTGTCTCGGTCCTTGGGGAGGAAGCTCTGGTAATCGGCCAGGCCCATCAGGGTCCGGATATCGTCGAGGACCGTCTCCGGCGAGGTCTTCAGGACGGCGACTCGAACCCGGCTCATGGGATCACCTCAGACCGAGGATCAGGACCGACGCGGCGATCCAGAGGAAGAGGTCGAGGAGGAGGGGCTTGTCCTTGATGATGAGGGACTCGGGAGAGCCGCCTCCGGCCTTGAGGTGGATGAGATAAAGATAGCGGAAGATGCCGTAAAGGACGAAGGGGACCGTGTAGATGAGCTTCCGGGTGCCGAACTTGGCCACCGTCTCCTCTGAGATCGTATACAGGCAATACGCGATGAGAGTCGAAGCCGTCACCACCGAGATCATCTGGTCGAGGAGGGCGGTATTGTACTCCTTGAGAATAGGGCGGTGGTTCGCGGCATCTCCTTCCAGGAGGACGATCTCGTGACGCCTCTTTCCCATGGCCAGAAAAAGGGCGAGCAGCATCGTGCAGATGAGGAGCCACGAGGAGATCGCGACCTCGATCGCCAGGCCCCCGGCCACGACCCGGATGACGAATCCGGCCGCCACCACAAAAACGTCCAAGATGACAACGTGCTTGAGCCGGAGCGAGTATAGGACCTGGAGGACGAGGTAGGCCGCGGAGATGATGAGAACGCCGCGGCTAATGGCCGCGGCAACGGCCAGCCCGAGAACCGCAAAAACGGCGCAGGCGAGGACGGCGGGGCCGGTCTTGAGCCTCCCCGAGGCCAGCGGCCTCTTGGACTTGACGGGGTGGAGCCTATCCTCTGCCAGGTCCCGGATGTCGTTAAAGATGTAATGGGCGCTCGCGATCAAACAGAACGCGACGAAGGCCGCCGCGGTCTTCAGGACCAACGGCCGGTTAAGCAAGTTCCTGGAAAATATGACGGCAACGAAGATGAAAAAGTTCTTGATCCACTGCTGCGGCCTGAGCGACTTGAAGATTTCGGCGATCACCATGGCATCCCCAATTCCTTTATATATTCTTTAAGAGAAAATTTCAACGGGCCGGGCTCACTCTCCGGCGGAGCCGGGCCCGTCGGGCTTTTTAATAAAATATTTATATCCCGACCTCGTCAGGTACACCCCGAGAAAAATGACGAACCCGCCGCCGGCCTCGAGGGCGGTGATCCTCTCGGAGAGGAAGAACCAGGCGAAGACCACGGCGAAGACGGGATTGAGGTTGCTGTAAATCCCTGTCTTGGTGTTCCCGACCGTCCGGACGGAACTGCTGTAGACGATGAAGCCGACCACGATCGCCAGGACGGAGGAATAGAGGAGCGACGCCCAGGCGCCGGCGCTGATGGAGGTCCAAGAGACCCTTCCCACATCGGCCGCGGCAAAGGGCAGGTAGAACACCGTGCCGATCCCGGCCGACAATCCGGCGAGCTTTAAGGGAGGGATCCTTTTCAGGAGCGGCTTGGAGAGGACGGTGTAAAAGGCCCAGGCCAGGTTGGCCAGGAGGATGAAGACGTCGCCCTTGACGGACTGCCAGTTGAAGCCAAGATGACCGTTCTGACCGGTGACGAGGAGATAGACGCCCAGGAAGGAGACGGCGATGCCCAGCCAGGCGGCCCAATGGATGCGCTCGAGCTTGAAAACGGAGCTGAGGACCGCGATGAAGACCGGGGTCATGGGCATGATCATGGAGGTCGTCGTCGCCTGGGTCCGGCTGATGCCCTGGATGAAGAGAAGCTGGTAGATCGTCGTTCCGAGAAGTCCCAGCACTCCGACCTTCAGAAAATCCCCCCTCCCGAGGGAAAAGCCTCCGCGGCGGAAGGCCAGGACGACAAGAAAGATCGCCGCGGACAGGGCCAGCCGAATCCCATTGAACCCGTGCGGGGTGAACTCTCGCAGGGAAAACTTGATCAGGGACAGG
>JALHVH010000274.1 GCA_022867105.1 Candidatus Aminicenantota bacterium | reverse complement strand
CCCGCGGCAAAGGCGCGAACAAGGCCAAAGTGGCCACGGCCAGGCGACTTCTGACGATCATCTACAAGGTTTGGAAAGAAGGACGGAATTACATTGCGTATCGGAGATAACTCGGCCGCCTTGAGAAATTCTTTAATGGGCCGGTGACGACCGCATTGGCAGATAGGTTAAGGGGCCGGGACCTGACGTTAGAGTGTGTGCGGACATAGCCTTCGGGCTAGGGGCACGGATAGAAGGGTGGTCCACAAGACCTAAAGAGAAGAAAGAAGAAGAAAAAAAAGAAAAAACCGCTTGCGTCACATCATCATAGAAGAGCTGAGGGAGGAGCCTGAGTTTTGAAAATTGGGTAAACCAGACCGTACGGGACGATAGATTATTATCCACCCCGGCAAAGCCGTCGTCCGCTACGGGTCATCGGCTGATGCCCGATATCGCCCGGGCGGACGACAATCATCCAACGTCGATGGCACGCCGCCATTTAGGCGCACGGATCTAGTCTCTTTCTTTCGAAACTCGGCGCTGATAAAGATCAAACGGTATGCAAGTCCGCAAACCGGCTAGTTTCAGCATGAATGGCGACTTAAAATAATCACCCGGCGAACATTCGAAACTCTTGACCAACTCGTAATCGGCGAAGAATTCCCCGAGCTGCTCGGGCGTCAGGGCCGTGTCTCTGCTGAGCCGCCCTTCGGTCCTGAACGGCCGCCTCTCCAGCACAAAAGTTGGGTGGAAATCATGGAGGAACGGAAGCCACCACCCCTCCACACCGAAGCGACGCATATAGGTTGTCACCTGGGGAGAGACCAGACCCACCTCGTCAAACGTAAAAATCCTGGCATAAAACGGAATAAATCCCGCTGGCTCGAGCAAAAGCGTATCGCGGCTCTTGGCCACACCGGCGATGTACTTGCCGATGCCGGTCAGGAACCTAGGCCCAAAGTCCGTTGCAGTCAGGTACCATTTTCCGGCCGAAACGGTCAGAATGATGAACACCAAGGCTACAGTCAAGGCACGGGCGAGCTTCAGCGGGCATCGAGTGAGCCCGTACAGAATGGTTGCGCAGAGCAATAAAAGCCCGATTTCAACCGAGGGGGCAAAATACCAGGGAAACATCGCGCCGGCTGCGGCATAGAATGCGGGAGGAACGATCGCCAGCCCCAGAAGCCAGGGGCCGATAACCCCCCTGGGGTGAGGCTTGGCCAGGAAGACAAAGAGCGTTGCCGTTACGATAACGGCTATCGGCCCGTTCAGCCATGTCAAATACTTTGTGGATAAAAGCCCAAAGATGCCGGTATGGATCGCATCGCCTATGAAGACCACCTTAAGGCGCTCGGCCATGGCGCCGAAGGTTCTCAGGGGATGATAACAGACGGACTTGGCGACTATCGTCTGGTTGATCAACTGCCCGAAATAGAAGTAGTTAAACAGCCCCACGGCAAGATATCCCATCGTCAACGCGAGCGCAAGCTTCCAGGGCAGACATCGTGTACGCCACCACGCGTAGAGGAGAATGATCACCGAAAAAACCGCCGAATCGGGCCGTACCCACGGAAGCAGACACAGGACCACGGCCGCCAGGGGCCACCGACTGGAATGCACCGTCCAGACGAGGACGCTCAGCAGAAAGAACAGAAGAGAGGTTTCCATGCCCAAGGTCGTCATATCGAACGCCACGGGAAGCATCCCTGAGATCAACCAGAGCAACAGACCTCGGCGCGGGTCCGGTTCGAGCAAGCGACAGAGCAAGAGAAGCCCCAGCAAAAAAAGGGCCGTGTTCAGCGCGATCAGTAGGGGCACAAAATGGTCGCCTGCAATGACCATCGTGGCCGCGGAAAGCAAAACATAGAGATGCGTAGTCGAGGCGCTGACTCGTTCGGCAGGATTGAAGCCGTAGACCCCGTGCTCGACCAAATTGCGGGCACAGCGCCAACTGATATACGAATCTTCTTGCACGGTGCTGGTCAAGAAAAACGGCAGCCGCACCAGAACAAGGACAGCAAACACGCCGACAGCTAATGTTTTTCCGGCCGTCCGGCGGAGAGGCTCATGGGCGCCCGGCGAAAGGAATGGGAGCGGCGGAGATTGAATTGTACTCACGGTTCTTTTCCGTCCATGGTTTTGGGCACACCGCCATCTGCGGCAGACCATATCACATACAAACGGCAATTTGCCAGTGGATTTCGAGCCGAACTCCGGTCAAGGGTCGTCTAAACTTCTTCTCTTGGCGATTCCAGGAATCGTCCGCTTTGATTGAATCGACGAATTCTTTTGGATATAATGCGTTTCCCGGAAGAAGAGGTCCCCATGAAACCCTTCCTGAGATACGCCCTCTATGCTTTCATCGCTTTCGGAGCCGCCATGCGTGTCTTCAACGCGACGACCTATCTGGGAAATTTCGACGGCGATCCCATGATTCATGTCTCATTCGCCGAGAACGCCAGCCGGGGCTTTTGGTTCAGTTTCAATTCCGCATTTTCTATAGGAATTTGCTTTTTCGCAGCGCACCGTCTTCCATCCCCCTAAGCTCGGAATCGGCTCCATCCTTCACCAGAAAAGGATATTCCCGAATGCTGATCGATGTCAAAAACGAGGAATAGCCGCAATTCACGCCGTCCGGACAGATCTTCGTTCCGAACGACCGCGAAATACTCCAAAAGATGATAAACTTCCCGTCCCTCTCGAAATCGCCTGTCATGAAAAATACTCCGCCGGCTCTTCGACCGCCGCGAGCGCAACCTGCTCGAAAACATGGAACGGCGGAGGCTTATCCGCCACAAACCGAAGCTTTAAATGATCGATAATCCGGTCCACAACGGCATACTCCGTGATGAAAGCGATGATCTTCATCGTCCCCCCACACTTGGGGCAGACCATCGGGTCGATCTCATAGACCTTGCGTATCATCTTGGCCCAGCCCATCGAGATTGGCCTTAAGTCGTTGATTAGTAAACAACCCCGGACTTACGTCCGCAGATTCACCTTTCGTGTTGGCTTTCATGTCAGGGGCTGAAAATGGCCTATTTTGGTTGAATTTGGTTCCATTGACCAGTTCGCAAAGGCGTATAACAGATATCTTTGGGAGAACCTGTAAGTCGCTGATTTAAAAATATATTATGTAGTGCCGGTGGAGGAAATCGAACTCACACCCGAGTTGCCCCGGACGGGATTTTGAGTCCAGAGCGTCCATTCATACATAAACTAACATTTTCCAGCAATAAATGAGAATCGCTCCCGACGACTGATATTCTATCGAGGGCATACTTCGGAGCAAGCACCTGGCTTTAATCGGGTAGGTGCCTGGGCCACCAATCCTCTCACTGGCTTCGATCCCGCCCTTCCCTTGTGTGATCTTCCTGGTAACTAAGTGACTGTCAAGATTCGTGACGTGTTTGGGGCTAAAAGGCGCTTAAAACAGCTTACGGGGACTAACTAGCTGTTTGACGGATGTCCACCTGTAAGTTGTTGACTTATCAGGTGCATATGGGGGGAAAATCGAAGTAGCCCTGGGGGGACTCGAACCCCCGACACATGGATTAGGAATCCATTGCTCTATCCATACTGAGCTACAGGGCTAACCCAGTCATGCGCGTCAACTATAGCCTAAGTCCCCGCGCTTTTCAACAGACCGGAAGCGGCCCAAAATTGTCGATAGGACATGAGCCGGAATTCGGGGACATGAACCAATTCCCTGGAATCCACGTCGTGTCCCCAGAATTCCGAGGATCACCGGAAGCCGGCGTCGTCGCTTGAAAGGAAAGAATCCTATCGGTAATTTTGAAGCCCTATGCCCTGAAAAGCCCGACCAACTTCTTGAGGTATTCCATGACCGTCTTTTTATTACTGCCCGCCTCGATGTCGCCGGCCGAGAGCTCCTTGATCTTCCGGAGGGATTCGAGGTTCTTCTGATTGCGCGAGCTCACCATCTCGGCCACGGCGTCCGCCAGCCCGGGATTTCGCGCAAGGAGCGCGACGAACGCCTCGGCGCCGATCTCGAGGAGCTCCGCTTCCTTTTCGGCCGTGACCGTGGCCGTCCGGGGCATCCCCGTGAAGAGGGACATCTCGCCGACGATCCCCGCCGGCCCCGTCCGGAACTCCGAAGAATAAGCCTTCCCGTTCTCTTCGGTGATGATGTGTCCCTTGACCGATCCGCGGGAAACGACGTAACACGCCTCTCCCTTCTCTCCCTGCCGGAAGAGCACCTCGCCGGGTGTGTAGACGACTCGTCGGACGAGAGACGCCAGCTCCCGGGCCTCGGCGTCCGACAGGATGGCCCGGCCCGCCCCGTCCCCTTCCTGATACCTCAGGAACGATGAATTGAGGAGGTCGCGAAGGGTCCGTTCGGCGGCCTTTTCCGCCGACTCCCTCGCCCCGCTCCTATCGACGGTCTGGAGGACCCTGGCCAACTGGCCGGAGACGGGCATGGGGATCTCGATCCCCAGCCTCTTGAACTTGTACCAGACGCGCCCCCCGACCTCGGTCATGATGGAGAACTTCCGCTGGTAATCCTGGATCCAGAACTTGAGGAGGTAGGAGACCCCATAATCGTCGTATCCGAGGATGTGGGCCAGAGGGACCGGAGAACCCAGGACTTCCGGGACCTCCTGGGCGGATTCCCGGAGCGTCTCGAGAACGAGGGCCGGGGCCGCTTCGTACCCGACCTTGAGGGGCAGGGTGATGGCGGCTTTCCTGTCGGGCTGGGAGAAGTTCGTGATCGTCCCCGAGGCCACGGCGTTGTTCGGCAGGACGATCATATTCGACGCCCGGTCGAGGATGCGGGTCTCCCGCCAGTTCGTCTCCATGACGACGCCTTCGGTCTCTCCGATCTTCACCCAGTCGCCGCGGCTGAAGGACCGCGTGAAGTGGAGGGAAAGGCCGGCCAGGATGTTGCCGAGCACGCCCTGCAGGGCGAGGCCCAAGACGGCGGTCAGGATGGCGGAAGTGGCAAGGAAGGGCGTGATGTTGATGCCGAGGAGCCCTTTCAGGATCGTGAAGACAAGGGCCAGGTAGATGACGGCCAGGATGAAGCCGTGGAGGACGCCCGGCATCGGGAACCGCGCCTTGCGCCTGACGAACCAGGCCTGGAGGGACGCGTCGATGAGACAGACGATGAAGACGATGGCGAAGAAGACGAGCGCCGCGTGGACGAAATCGAAGAACCGGGCCCGCACGGGCAGGAGCTTACGCGCCGCGGCCGAAGTGAAGGCGAGCGCGACGAGGATGAACGACGCGGGCAGGCCCAGGCGTGTCAGAAACGGAAGCTTTCTCATCGGCCTCCGGACGACGGCATAGAAAAGCGCGGCGAGGCCGAGAGCGGCCAGTCCGGCGACGATCTCGATGTACAGAGTCCAATCCGACAACGGTGCGTTGGGCATGGCGCCCCTCCTCACACGAACAGCCGCAGCCCCTGCCGGGCGGCGGACGTCCTTCGGAAATGTTCCCTGGCCGAAGCGGCCAGCCCGTCCACGAGGTCGTCCCCGTGATCGGGATTCAAGTGGGAAAGCAGGAGGTTTTCCGCGTTCGCCGCCGCGGCGAGACGCGTCCCTTCGAGCCAGGTCGAATGCCCCCAACCCTGTTTTCCCGACCTGTATTCGTCCGGCGTGAAGGTCGCGTCGGAAACGAGATGGGCGACACCCGAGGCGAACCCGGCCAGGTCCTCGTCGACCCCCTCGGCGGGATGCTCGGTATCCGTCGCGAAGACGACGCTTTTCCCCTCCTCCTCGAACCTGTAGGCGAAGCCCCCCTGGGGGTGCCGCAATCGGCAATGCGTGACCTTCACTCCTCCCAACTCGAGGCTCCCGCGGGGCGTTTCCAGGTAGGTCTTTCTGGACTTGGTCTCGAAGAGTTCGACGGGAAAGTACTTACCGGCGACAAGACCGCCGAGGTACCTCTCGGTCTCCGCGGGCAGGGCCGGCGCGTAAATGGTGATCTCGGAGTCCGGGATGAACAACGGAGCAAAGAATGGAAATCCCATGACATGGTCCAGGTGGAAGTGGGTCAGGAAAAGGGTGACCTTGAGGGGCCCCTCCCCTCGCTCCCTCACCAGGCAATCACCCAGGTCCTTGATCCCCGTCCCCGCGTCGACGACGATGACCTCGCCCGATCCCGAAAGGACCGAAGCGCAGGGCGTGTGCCCGCCGTAACGCGTCTTGTCCTTTCCGGGCGACGGGAAGGTCCCCCGAACACCCCAGAATTGAACCTCCATCTCGCGCGTCCTTTACTTTTCTCCGAGTTCAAAGACCCCGTCCCAATCCGGCGGCGGCGGGGACTGTTTGAAAGCCATGCACCTTCGGACGTAGAGCCCGGCCGGGAGGTCCTCCCCCAACCTCAGGAACGCGTCGATGGCCCCGTCCCAATCACGGTTCCTGTACGCTTTGAGCCCGCCCTCAAAGAGAGCGGCCTTTTCGATCTCACCGGCAACGGTCTCCTCCATCTCCCCGACCGGCTCGAAGACCCGGACAGGCTTCTTCTTGCCCACGACCCGGATCATGTCGATCTCCCGGGTGATGATTTCGGCCCTGACCATGTCCCGCGTCGACTCGCTGATCAGGGTGGCGACCTTGTATTGTTTACAGGCGCCTTCAAGCCTCGAAGCCAGGTTCATCGTATCGCCCATCGCGGTGTAATCGAACCTTTTTTCCGATCCCATGTTCCCGACGACCGCGGGCCCCGAATGGATGCCGATGCGCGCGAAGACCTCGCTCCCGAACCGGCGCTTGAACTCGGGCCGGAGCTCGGCCAGACGCTTTTGGCACTTCAGGGCGGCCCGGCACGCCCTCAGGGCGTGGTCCGGCTGGTCGAGGGGCGCGTTCCAGAAAGCGATCATGGCGTCCCCTTCGTACTTGTCCAGCGTCCCTCCCGTGGACAGGATGATGTCCGTCATCTCCGAGAGATAGGCGTTGAGGAGGTCGACGAGCTCCTCGGGGGAGAGCTTTTCCGAGATCGAGGTGAATCCGGCCACGTCGGAAAAGAAGGCGGAGATCTCGCGTCTTTCCCCCCCCAGGTCGAGCAGGGACGGGTTCTGCAGGATGCGCTCGATGACATCCGGGCTCAAGTAATGGCGGAAGACGCTCTTGATGAACCGGCGCTGGCGTCCTTCATGG
>JALHVH010000273.1 GCA_022867105.1 Candidatus Aminicenantota bacterium | reverse complement strand
CCGGTACGATTACGAAGATTGATTTAACAAGGATCGATCCCGTATCATCGGGACCTTGGAGGTGGCCATGTTTCGGACCTATTTTGGAATCGTCATCATTCCCGCTTTCATCCTGGCGCTCGCTCTCATCATCGGTTTGAAGAAGGGAGGGAAGAAATGACGGGCGTTTCCTTGGGCTCCAACCCCTGGGTCCTCACGGCTTTTGTCCTGTATCTCGGGATGATGATCGCCATCGGCCTCTACAGCACCCGGTTCTCTTCCTCAGGCCTCGGCGAGTTCTTCCTGGGCGGGAGAAAAATGAAGAGTTTCGTCGTGGCCCTGTCCGCCGTCACCGCCGGCCGTTCGGCCTGGCTGATCATCGGCATGTCGGGCATGGCTTACGTCCGGGGCGTTTCCGCCATCTGGGCCGTCGTCGGATACATCCTGATGGAGCTTTTCATGTTCGTCTACGCGGGCCGGCGGCTGCGCACCTTCACCGGGAAAATGGACAACCTGACCATCCCCGACTACCTGGAATCCCGTCTGGCCGACAAGACCCGGCTGGTCCGGACGGTGTCCGTTATCCCCATCCTCATCTTCATGGTCGCCTATGTGGCCGCCCAGTTCACGGCCGGAGGGAAAGCCCTCTCGGCGAGTTTCGGCATCGACCCCATCTACGGCGTCCTCATCACAGCCGTTGTCGTCCTGTTCTACACGATGATGGGAGGTTTCTTGGCCGTCTGCCTGACCGACGTTTTCCAGGCGATGTTCATGATCTTCGCCCTCGTCATCCTGCCCGCTGTCGCCGTCGTCCGCTTCGGCGGCCTGCCCCTTGTCCTGGCGACCCTCAAGGGGCTCTCTCCGCAGCTCCTCGATCCGTTCGCCCTCTCGGCCGGGGCATTCCTGGGGTTTATCGGCATCGGGTTCGGCTCGCCGGGAAATCCTCACATCCTCAATAAATATATGTCCATCCAAAACCCCGAGCGGCTGCGGGTGAGCGGCCTCATCGGGACGGTCTGGAACGTCATCATGGCCTGGGGGGCCTTGTACATCGGACTTGTCGGGCGGGCGATGTACAGCGATGTCGCTCTCCTGCCGGCCAAGGACCCCGAGAACATCTATCCTTTATTGGGCGCGCAGCATCTCCATCCGTTCATCTTCGGCCTGACGATATCGGCCATCTTCGCCGCGATCATGTCGACGGCGGACTCGCAGCTTCTCGTGGCCTCTTCAGCCCTCATCCGGGACATTTACCAGAAGATCCTCGCCAAAGGAAAAGAGATGACCCAGAGGCAGCTGGTTTTCTGGAGCCGGACGGCCACGATCTTTATCGCCCTCATCGCATTTGCGATCGGCGTCTACGCGAAAAAGCTCGTCTTCTACATGGTCCTCTTCGCCTGGGGCGGGCTCGGGGCCGCTTTCGGCCCGGCCATCCTGCTCTCGCTCTATTGGAAACGGTTGACCAAATGGGGTGTCGCGGCGGGGATCTTCATCGGGACGGCCGTGGAGATCATCTGGTATTCCATCCCCGCGCTTAAAGCTGCCATGTCCGAGTGGGTGCCGGCAACCATCCTCTCGGGTGTCGCCGTCATCGGCGTGAGCCTCCTGACAAAAGCTCCCGCCGGCGCCGGGCGGTTTCTGGAGATCATGAAAGGAAAAGAGTAACAAACGCAGCGAAGCGGAGCCGCGGAAGAAGGGTCCGATTTCAGCTGGTCACCGCGACCGCGATGGCGTTCCATTTCCAAGGCGCCCGGAGGACGGGACGTTCGGCCGGATTTCCGGAAGGCAGAAAGAGATCGTGTAATTGTCGCCGCAGCCGGAACAGCGAAGGAGGGCGTTCATCGTCAAGCATTTAACGCCCTTTTCCACGGTGAGTTCGCGCCCCCACTTGCCGCCGCAGGATTCACATTTTGCGGGAACGACGAGTCGGACCTCGGTCTTCCTCTCATCGTCCCCGGGACGGAAGACCCGTGCCTTTCTGAGCTTATATTCGACACCGTGGGTTTCCTTAAGCTCGCGGAGGAGCGCCCGGAAGAATCTTTGGGTGTCCCTCGCTTTCCTGACGGCCGCCCGCCGCCCCGCCCCTGTTCTCATATTCGAGGGCAGGGCCGAAGCGTAGGTCAGATCCTTGCTCAGGGAATTCATGATGGCGCCGGCGAGGTTCCTTCCCCGCAAGGTGGACTTGATGAAGAAGTTGGCGATCCCGAGATAGCCGAACTTGGACAGGAAATCGGCATCGTGGACGAGGCCGGCGATGG
>JALHVH010000272.1 GCA_022867105.1 Candidatus Aminicenantota bacterium | reverse complement strand
CTGAGCTCAACGTATTCTTCCGAGACATCGAGACGAACTCCAATCCCTGGGGGATCGGTTTCGCCAAGAGGGCGGACTGGATGGAGGGCCAAGACATTAAGCTCCTCAAGGCCAATCCCGGCGCGGAATATCTATCTGGGTCGGCTGCATGGGGTCTTATGACGACTCGGGGGCCAGGATCGCCCGGAAAGCGGCGATGGCGCGGTCGACGTCCTCGTCGTTGATGTCCTTGTGCGTGACCATGCGGATCCCGCCGGTCAGCGACAAAGCCAGGACCCCCTTGTCCTTCATCTTCTGCAGGAATTCGGGAATGGTGATCCTCGGATGCTTGAAGTCGAAGATGATGATATTGGTCTGGACGTCCGCCGGGTCGAGCTTGATCCCCGGGAGTTCATGAGTGGCGACGGCCAGCCGCTTGGCCCTCTTGTGGTCTTCCTTGAGCCTTCCCGGCATCTCGGTCAGGGCAATGATCCCCGGCGCGGCCAGGACGCCGACCTGGCGCATGCCGCCGCCCAGGGCCTTCCTCAGCCGGCGTCCGTAGTCTATGGAGGCCTTATCGGAAACGAGCATGGACCCCACCGGCGCGGAGAGTCCCTTGGACAGGCAGAACATCACGGAATCCGCGTAACGGGCATATTCCTTGACCGGAACGCCGGACGCGTGGCCGGCGTTGAAGATGCGGGCGCCATCGAGGTGGACCTTGAGGCCGTTCTCGTCCGCCACCCGCCTCATGGCCTTGAAGGTCTCGAGCGGCACGACGGCCCCTCCCCAGTTGTTGTGGGTGTTCTCCAGGCAGATCAAGGACGTCCGGGGTGTATGAACATTGGGCTTGCGGATGTTCTTCCTCACCTCGTCCGGGTCCATGGCGCCCCGCTCGGAACGGACCGGCCGGGGCGTCACTCCGGAGATGAAGGTCATGTGGGTGGATTCCATGTTGTAAATGTGGGAGCGCTCCTCGACGATGACCTCTTCCAGGGCGTTCGTCCAGATCTTGACGGCGATGGAGTTGCCCATCGTTCCCGACGGGCAGAAGAGCCCGGCTTCCTTGCCCATGACCTCGGCGGCCAGGACCTCGAGCTTCTGGACGGTCGGATCATCGCCGAGCACGTCGTCGCCGACCACGGCTTCGGCCATGGCCGTGCGCATCTTATCGGTGGGTTTTGTTACCGTGTCGCTTCGAAAATCGGAATAGGTCATCATCATTCATCTCCTTTGAGAAAAGGACATTATAAACAAAACTCGCCGTCAAGGCGAATCTCCGAATGGAATCCCATAAAATGGTACCCGAACCCGAAGAGAGGGGGGTACCAGAGAGAACATGGACATGAGATCCAGGGGCACGACACCGCTCGGGGCGCGCGGAAACTCGGGCGGAAGGCAACGTTCCCCGGGTTTACTTGGTTAAGGATCTATGGTATAAATGGGCGTGATCTTTGAGCATTGAAATTGACTCATGTCCAAGAAGAACCCAGCTAATATCCCGTTCTATATCCTGACCTTCGGCGTCCTCTTTTTTTTGAGCGCCGTCATCTTCTCTCAGATCATCTTGAAGGGCGAGACGGTCTCGGTCCCGGACCTCACGGGCAAAGGACTCGCCGACGCCAAAAGACTCCTGGAAAAAAAGGACCTTTCCCTCTCCCAAAGGGGAAGCGAATTCAACGATCAGTGGCCGAAGGAGCGGATCGTCCGGCAGGTTCCCGAGGCGGGCTCCAGGATCCGGGTGACCAAGGTCATCCAGGTTTTTGTCAGCTCGGGGAGCGAGAAGGTCGTCGTCCCCCCCCTTGAAGGCCGGAGCCTCGAAGCCGCCTTCCCGCTCCTGAAGGAGTCCGGGCTTTTCAAAGGCAGGCTCACCCAGATCCACACGCCGCGGTTCCCGGCCGGCAACATCCTGGCCCAGAGGCCTCAAGCGGAGGACGCTGCCGAGCGGAATTCAGCCGTGGGCCTCCTGGTCAGTCAGGGCGACTGGGAGGAACGATACGTCATGCCCGACCTGATCGGAAAGAACGCCGCGAGCATGATGGACCGGCTCAAGGCCATGGATTTCAAGATCGGGGATATCCGCTACACCTACTACCCCGGGCTCGGCAAAGGGGTCATCATCAAACAGTTCCCCCCCAACGGATACAAGATCCAGAAGAGGAACCTGATCACCCTGGAGGTCAGCCGCTGATGGTCCGCATCGCCCCATCCATCCTTTCCGCCGACTTCACCCGCATCGCGGAGGCCGTCGAGACCGCCGAGAAGGCCGGAGCCGACCTCATCCATATCGACATCATGGACGGGCACTTCGTCCCCAACCTGACCTTGGGCCCCCAGCTCGTAGCCTCGTTGAAGGACAAGACATCTCTGCCCCTGGACGTCCATCTCATGGTCGAGGAGCCGCGCTCCTTCATCCCCCTCTTCCATGATGCCGGGGCCGATTGGATCTCGTTCCATTTAGAAGCTTCCGCCCACATCCACAAGGACGTCACGCTCATCAAGGAGCTGGGCCGCAAGGCCGGCCTGGCCTTGAATCCCGCGACCCCCATCCACCTGATGAAGGAGATCCTCAGCGAGCTCGATTTCGTCCTCCTCATGTCCGTCAATCCCGGCTGGGCGGGGCAGAAATTCATCCCCGCCTGCCTTCCGAAGATCCGGGCGCTCAAAGCCTGGCTCCGGGAAGAGAAGCTCGACATCCCCATCGAAGTCGATGGGGGGATCAAGCCGGACAATATGGAAGACCTGATCCGCCACGGAGCGGACATCATCGTGGCCGGTTCTGCGATATTCGCCGCCCCGGACCCGGCCGCCGTGATCGGAGAGATGAAGAAAATTGCCCGGCTCCATGACAGGCGGGACGACCCATGAAGGCCATCGTGACGGGCGCCGCCGGCTTCATCGGCTCGAACCTCTGTCGGAAGCTCCTCGCGGACGGCTTCTCCGTGACCGGTATCGACTCGTTCACCGATCACTACCCGAGGTGGATCAAGGAGCGGAACATTTCTCCTCTGCGCGCTCATAACGAATTCGATTTCCTGGATAAGGACCTGGATGATCTCGACCCGGCCGGCGTCCTCGAAGGAGCGGACTGCGTCTTTCACCTCGCCGCCCAGGCCGGCGTTCGGGCAAGCTGGGGCCGGAGCTTCGACATCTACCTCAAAAACAACATCCGGGTGACCCAGAAGCTCCTCGAGGCATCGAAAGGATTTCCCCTGAAGAAATTCATCTACTCCTCGTCGTCCTCAGTTTACGGCCTGACCCCCACCCTCCCGATGTCGGAAACGAACGCCGTCCACCCCCTATCCCCTTACGGCGTCAGCAAGCTCGCCGCCGAGCAGCTCTGTTTTCTCTACCACAAGAACTTCGGCGTCCCGGCCGTTTCCCTTCGCTTCTTCACCGTCTACGGACCTTCCCAACGGCCGGACATGGCTTTCCACAAGTTCTTCAAGGCCCTGGCCGAGGACCGGGAGATCACCGTCTTCGGGGACGGCCAACAAACCAGAGATTTCACGTTCGTGGCGGACATCGTCCAGGCCAACCTGGCCGCTCTCATTTCCGGGAAGCCCGGCGAAACCTACAACGTCGGCGGCGGCCACCGGGAGAAGCTGACGGACGTCATCCGGCTCATGGAGGGCATCACTCGGACGAAGGCCAGGGTCCTCTGGACCGAAAAGCAGAAGGGAGATGTCCCCGATACCTGGGCCGACATCCGGAAAGCGCGGCAGGACCTAGGCTATTCCCCCAAGACCCGTCTCGACCAGGGGCTCGAGCAGGAATGGCTCTGGATCCAGAAACTCTATTCTTCCTGAAATGAGAGGATACGCCATATGAAGCCGATCCTTTGGAAAACGGGCGCCTTGATCATGCTCAGCCTTTCTCTCGCGCTGGTCTTTCCCGCCTGCAAAAAGAAAAACGTGGAGCTCGCTCCCGAGATCGCCTCTTCCGACGAGGCCCTTTTCAAGCTCGGCGAAGCGGAGGTCAAGAAGGACACCGAAAAGGCGTTCCTCTACCTGCGCCAGGTCATCGATTCCTTCCCGAAAAGCTTTTACGCCCAGAGGGCGAAGCTCCTCATCGCCGATGCTTATTTTAAAAAAGGCAGCGAGGGCGACATGATCCTGGCGGCGGCCGAATACCGCGAATTCATCAACCTTTACCCCTACAGCCCGTCGGCGGCTTATAGCCAATACCAGATCGGGATGACCTTCTTCACGAAAACGCTCAAGGCCGGGAGGGACCAGACCAAGACGATCCAGGCCCTGGCCGAGCTCAAAAAGGTCGTCACGGCCTATCCTCTGAGCGAACAGGCCAAGTCCGCCCAAGAAAAGATCAAGATCTGCGAAGAGCGGCTGGCCGATAACTCGCTGACCATCGCCACCCATTATTATCTGGTGGAGGCGTACAAGGCCTCGACGAGCCGGCTGACCGAGCTGGTGACAAATTACCCAGGCTTCACCAAGATGGACGCCGTCTTCTTCACCCTCGGCGACTCCTATTTCAAATGGAACAAGGTCGACCAGAGTGTCCCTTATTTCACGAAGCTGGTCACGGATTATCCGAAAAGCGCTTTCGCCAAGAAGGCCCAGGAACGGCTCAGGCAGATCGAAGTCGCGGACAAGGCGAAGAAACAAGAATAGGCTTTAACATAGACAGACAATGACAATTTCAG
>JALHVH010000271.1 GCA_022867105.1 Candidatus Aminicenantota bacterium | reverse complement strand
GAGTTCGTCCTTTTCGCCGTATTCCTCCCAGAGCTGGGCGGCGTCGCCCCTGACCGCCTGGACGATCCGCTCGTCGTATTCAGGGGTGCCCTGCTCCTTGACGAACTTGACGAGCCTTCGGACCTCGGGGATGGAGATGTAAGCGCAGTGGAGCCTCATCAAGCGCGGGAAGTTGGGCGGGAGAAAGAGCATGTCTCCCAGGCCCAGCAGCTTGTCCGCTCCCCCCGCGTCGAGGATGATCCTGGAGTCGATCTTTGAAGGGACGCGGAAGGCGATGCGGCAGCCGAAGTTGTTCTTGATGGTGCCCGTGATGACGTCGATGGAGGGGCGCTGGGTCGCCATGACGAGGTGGATGCCGACCGCCCTGGCCAGCTGGGCCAGCCGGGTGATGCTGCTTTCGACCTCCTGGGCGCTGACCATCATGAGCTCGGCCAGCTCGTCGATGATGATGACGATGTAGGGCAGAGGTTTGAGGGCCCGCTTCTCCTCCTCGGTCAGCTTCCCCTTCTTCTCCTTGATGAGCTGCTCGACGGCTTTGTTGTACTGGACGATGTCGCGGACCTTCATCTGGCCGAGCTTCCTCAACCGCTCCTCCATCTTCCGCACCGCGTCGAAGAGGATGATCCCGGCCTTCTTGGGATCGTTGATGACAGGGCAAAGGAGGTGGGGGATCCCCTCATAAAGAGTGAACTCGAGCCGCTTGGGGTCGATGAGGATGAGCTTGACCTCGTCCGGGGTCGCCTTGTAGAGGATGCTGGCGATGAGGGCGTTGAGAGCGACGCTCTTGCCCGTGCCGGTGGCCCCGGCGATCAGGAGGTGGGGCATGACGGCCAGGTCCGTGATGTAAACTTCGCCGTGGACGGTCTTTCCCAGGGCAAATGTCAGCTTCGACGGCGAGTTGAGGAACTTCTCGGACTGGATGATGTCCCGGAGCTTGATGACCTCCCGTTTATTGTTGGGGATCTCGACACCCAGGGACGATTTGCCCGGGATCCTCTGGATGCGGACCGATTCCGCCTCGAGGGCCAGGGACAGGTCCTCGGTCAGGTTGGCCACCTGGGCGACTTTGATGCCCGGGTCGGGGAACAGTTCGTAGGTCGTGATGACGGGGCCGGGGTGGTACTCGCGGACCTCGCCGGCCACGCTGAACTCCTTGAGCTTGTCCTCGATCCGGCGCTTCTTTTCGTAAAGCTCGTTCTTGTCGATCTTCTCAGATGGCTTGCCGAGATCAAGGAGACTGAACGGCGGGAAAGTGTAATCGCCCTTCTTCCCCAGGTTGGGAAAAAGCAGGTTCTCGGCCGCGACCCTGGGAGGGGCTTGGGCCGGGGCTCGCTCCTGCCGGGCTTTTTTCTTCTCCTCTTCCTTTTCCCTCTTCTTCGCTTCCTTGCGTTCGTCGGCCGTTTCGCCGGCGTATTTCTTGTTGACCTTTTCCCTCATCTTCTCCCGTTCCTTGGTCTTTTGATAGCTGGTGACCTTGATTCGGACGTTCTTGAAGGCGGAATCGAACGCCTTCTCAAAGAGGTGGACCGTCCGGGCCAGGGACCACCGGGTGGAGAACAGAAGGAAGAGGACGAACGCGGCGGCAAGCAGGAGGAACGAACCGGACGGGCTCAGGTAGCCGACGAGGAATTCGGCCAGGCTGAAGCCCATGACACCTCCGGCCTGGACCTCGACCTTTCCCCACGGGAAACTTTTCAAGAGGAAATAGAAAAAAGGACAGAGGATCAATGCCGAAAGAAGGATACCTCCCGTCCGGACCAACAGCCTGCGCGCTCCGCCCGGGAGTATGGTCTTGATACCGACATAGCCGAACGCGAAGGGGACCAGGAACGCGTAGAGACCCATGAACATGAGGAGCCAGTCGGAGAAATAGGAGCCCACGCGTCCCGCGTAATTGTGGACCCGGTGGCCGGCCGGCGGGACGTTGGCCCAGGAGGGGTCGCGCGAGTCATAGCTCATCAGGCAGATCAAGGAAAAAACGGAGAAAAAGATCATGAGAACGGCCGTGATCTCCGCGGCCCGGCCCGCCTTGGGCTTCCCGGCCTTCGGCGCCCGGCCGTTCTTCTTGTTCGGGTCCTTCATCGCTCGGATTATATCACAGACTCACTTCACGAAATCGTTAACCGGGTCGGACGGAGGTCCTTCGACCATGTCGAGCCGGAGAAGAGACACGAAGTATTCATAGCGGCGCTCCGCTTCGATGTCCAGGTCGCTGTATCTTTGCGGGTCATGGAAAGGGGTGTAAGGGAGCGCGGCGATCAGCCGGAAGTCCCCCAGGGTTTCGTCCAGGTCCCTCCGGTAGATCCGGTAGCTCCGGAACCGGAAAGGGTCCGTGATCTTGGGGCTGTGGCTCCAGGTCAGATCATTGATGTTCCGGCTGGAGAGCAGGGACCTTTCCACGGACCGGCTGACCGTGACGCCCTGGGGAGGGAAGGGGACGTTTCGGATCTCGTTCCACCAGGCCTGGGTCATGACCTCGTATCCGAGTTCGTTGGGATGGATATCGTCCGAAAGGAGGGCCTTCCAACCGCCTTGGGATTCCGGATAGTTATAGTACGTTTGGAACATATCGACGAGGGGGAGTTTGAGGTTCCGGGCGAGCCTGCGGATGTTCGTGTTGATGCCGTCGATCCGGTCCCGGTAGATCGCCGTTTCCCCGAACCAATCCTTCCTGGGGATGATGGTCGCGAGGACGGGGAACGCATGGAGGTCCAGGATCTTCTGGACCATCTGCTCGATATTGAATTCGGTCGCGTCGGCAGAGACTTCCAGGGAGACGACGTCGTTCGTCCCTTCCATCAGGAGGAGGTAGCGGGCCGAATGCCGCGCGAGGACGTCGCTCATCCGGCCGAGGCCGTTCAGCGTGGATTCGCCGGGGACGCCCTCGTTGGCGACCTCGGACGGGCCGAAGTTCTCGTTAAGCAAGGCTTCGAGCCTGGGGACATATCCCATCCCGGGGGCTTCCTGACCGTTGATGACACCATATGTGATGTTATCGCCGAAGGCGACATACGTGTTCTCGTTGAGGGCCTCGCCGGGGGCGGCCGGGGGCGGCTGCAAGACGAAAGGCTCCAGGGCCTTGAGTTCCTGGAAGGTCAGACTCTTTGAGACAACGGCGTCTCCGGATTGACAAAAGATGTCCAGACGGCCGTCCCGGACGGCGGTCCTCGGATCGACGGTCACCCGGCCCGCGCCGCCGAGGACCTCGACTTCCGGGCTCCAGACACCGGCTTCCATGAACCTGGCGTGGACCGCGCCGCCGCCCTGCCCGGACCGGCTCCAGACGACGACGGGGACGACGCCCCGGATGAAAGCAAGGACCGGGAATGCGTCCCCGTCCCGGTTGTCCGTGAGCTTCTCCTCTTCGGACCAGGCGCTCCCGTTCCATCGGGCCCAGGTGATCTCGTAATCCTCTCCATCATAAGCCGACCAGACGAGCCAGGGCCGGCCCGCCGCGTCCGCGGCCGCGTCCAGGAAGAGGTGGGGGACGGCGCGGCTCGCGTTGAGCCGCGCGGCCGGGGACCAATCCGCCCCGTCGAAACGGCTAAAAAAGATCTCGTCCCGGCCGAGCTCCCTTCCCGTCCAGAAGACCCACGGCCCTTCGGGCCCGCCGGCAATCACCCGGACGCCGGACGCCGACAGGAGGGACGGCGGGCTGACGATCCAAGTCCTTCCGGTCCCGGCATCCCGGACCGAGACCCGGAAGGTGACGCCGGAATACTGGATCCAGGAGATCCAGGCCGAGTTCGACGGGCTGAAGTCGAAGTCCGGCGAGAAAAGGGTCCCCTGCGGGGTGGGCACGAGGCCCCTCTCCGGAAGGCCGCTCTCCCAGACCCGGCCGAAAAGAAGGGCGTCTGTCTGCGGACCCTTTTCGACCCAGAGGGCCCAGAGAGAACCGTTCCGGTCTTCCTTGAGTCGCATGGAACTAGGCCTTTCGGCGGCGGACGCCAGGAGGACCGAAAAGACGGAGAGCAGGACCGCGAACTTTATGACCTTCATCTACGGGTCAATATATCACAGGCGAAAAAAAAGTGTCAAAAAGCGTCTCACGGCATCTTTTTGAGAAGGAGCTTCCAGATGTATCCCCGGGGGACGCCCAGGAACGTGTCCCTCCACGGCCTGTCACAGCCGGAGCAGGGTTTGAGGTTCCCGATGTCGCCCTTGGCCGCCTTCTCACGAAGTCCGACCATGCGTTCGTTGTTCCAGATCCCAGCGAGCGTTGAGTCCTTAACGTTGCCCACCGCCAGGTCGCCGAAGAAATCCTGGGTGCAGGGGAGGACCGCCCCGTCCCAGAAGATGATGAGCGAGGCCCAGAGGAACGTGCAAGGGGAGTACTTCCGGCCCCTGGCCCCGCCCCCGATCTCGCCGGCCCAGTTGTGCATTTCCTTGACCCGGACCCTGTCCAGCGGCAGGCCGTCGAATTGGGCGAGGAACTTTTTCTTCTCCGCCCGGCCGACGTCCTTGGTGACGTCGGGGAAGTCGATGAGCTCCAGGATGGTGTAGGGCTTTTTGGCCCCGAGCTCCTTCTTCCGCCGGAGGAAGCCGAGGATGTTGCCGATCGTCCTCTCGTAGCGGGCGTTGACGCGGATGCTCTCATAGGTCGCCTTGTCGTAGCCGTCGAAGGAGAAGGTCAGCTGGTCCAGGCCGGAGCCTAACAGGCCGCGGGCATTTGTCTCGTCGAGCAGGGTGCCGTTCGTGTGGAGCTTGGTCACGATCCCGGCGTCGGCCGCGTAGCGGACCATCTCGAAGAGCTCGGCGTGGAGAAGGGATTCGCCGCGGTGGATTAGGTTCGTCTCGTGGATGAAGGTCTTGGCTTCGTCGACGATCTTCCTGAAGAGTTCGAACGTCATGTATCCCTTGTCCTTCCGGTCGAGGTCCTTGTTCGGGCACATGACGCACTTGAGGTTGCAGAAGCTCGTCG
>JALHVH010000270.1 GCA_022867105.1 Candidatus Aminicenantota bacterium | reverse complement strand
GGCATGAAGGTCCTGGCGGCGAAAGGCAAAGCCAGGGTCATGGACATCGCCGGCCGGTTCTGGATCGACATCGATGACGAGAAGGCCATGAAAAAAGCGGAAGGCTTGTTGAAAGCCGGGACCTCGGAGGCGGCCAAAGGACGCGCATGAAGTTCAAACTCCCCCGGACGTGGACGAAAATGCTCCTCGGAGGCGTCGGGCTCCTTCTTTTCGCCTACCTCATCCTGCGGATCGGCGTCGGCGTCGTTCTCGAGAACGTCTCGCGCTTCGGGGCCTGGTTCGCGGCGATCCTCTTCGTGGGGGCCGCCTGGCTGTTCTTCCAGGCCTGCGCGTGGACGATCATCCAGAACGCTTACTTCCGGAAGGTCCCGTTTTTCCGGCTGTTCCGGGTCCGGATCATCAGCGACGCGCTCAACATCCTGCTTCCCTCGGCCAGCCTGGGCGGCGAAGCGGCCCGAGCCTACCTGATCAAAGGGAACGTTCCCCTCAAGGAAGGCATCCCCAGCGTCCTTTTCGACAAGACCGTTGAGTTCGTCGCTTCGACGATCTTCCTGGCCGGCGGGCTCCTCCTGGGGATCCTCTTCATCCGGATGCCGGAAGGTCTGCTGGCCCCAGCGCTCATCTGCCTGGCGGCCACGACGGTCGGCGTTGTCCTCCTGATCTTCTTTTCGGTCCGTGGGTTCTATGACATCGTCCTGAAGATCTCCGGGCTCTTCCCAAAGGCCCAGCGCTGGGTCCTGAACCGGGAGGAACAGCTCCGGGCCCTGGACGGGAACCTCCGGCTCCTCTACGCGCGGGCGAATCTCAAGACGGCCGCCGCTCTCGGGCTGCATTTCCTGGCCCGGCTGACAGGAGTCGTCGAAGTGCTGATCATCCTGAGGGTCCTGGGCGTGCCCGCTGATTTCGTCCAGGCTTGGTTCATCTCGGCAGTTGTCATCATCTCGAACACGGTCTTCTTCATCCTGCCGGGGCAGTGGGGGATCACGGAGAGCGCCAGCATGCTCGTGCTGAAGGGCCTGGGCCATCCGGCCGCCATCGGCCTCACTCTCAGCGTCATCCGAAGGATTCGGAAGCTGGCCTTCGTCTGCCTGGCGCTGGTCTTTTTCATGACGGAGAAAAAGGACTTGCCCTGAGGTTAAGGAGTGACCACGTGCGCTTAGATAAAGCTCTCGTTCTGGCCGGCCGGCGGGGGCAAGGCCCCTCCGGAGCAAAAGATGTCTCCCGGCGGATCCTCCTGGGTCTTCCCGTGCTCGAGCGGGCCCTCTTGACGGCCTTCCAGGCCGGGGTGAGGGAATTCATCCTCATCGGAGAGGACGCGGAAGCCGGGAAGGCGATCCTTTCTTCTCTCGGCGATGACAAACGCTTTAAAGTGAAGGGCATGCGTTTGGAATATGTCCCCCTTTCCGGACTTGCGGACGTCGTTCGCCGCGAAGGCCTCAGGGGCCGGTTCTGGCTGATGGACGGCGACCTTGTCTTCGCCCCCGCAGTGCTTGAGAAGGCCGCCCAGGCCGATCCCGGGGAGGACCGGGACCTTCTCGTGGTCCATGGCCTTGAGACGGGCGAACCCGGACAACGGCCCATGATCAAGACGGCCGATGACGGCCGGACCGTCGAGGCTTTCGGCGAAGACGCGGGAGGGCGAGCGGCGTCTTACGCCGGCGTGGGCCTCTGTTCGGGCGAAACGCTCGCCAGGCTGGCCGGCGCCTTCACGAAACGCGGCTCCGTTCGCCTGGATGCGGGCGTTTTGGCGGAAACATTCGATCCGGCCCGGACGGTCGCCTTCGACTCCGGCCCGGATTTCTGCGAAACGGTCATCTCCAAGGCGTCCGCCAAAAGGGCCGAGCGCTACCTCATCGGGACGGCCAGAAAGCCGACCGACGGCTTTTTCTCCCGCAACTTCAACCGCTATGTCTCGACCTTCCTGACCCAGAAGCTCCTCAAGATCAATGTTTCCCCGATGGAGATCAGCGCCGTCGTCGTCTTCGTCGGGCTCCTGAGCGGCTGGCTCGAGGGGAGGGGGGGGTACCGGAACGCCGTCCTGGGAGCGTTCCTGTTCGAGCTGGCCTCCATCATCGACGGCTGCGACGGCGAGAACGCCCGTCTGACCTTCCGGAGTTCCAAGCTCGGGGGCACGTTGGACGTCGCCGGCGACGCGCTGATCTTCGTCTTCTTTTTCATGAACCTGCCGATCGGCCTTTACAGGTCCACATGGAACAACCTCTGGCTCATCCTCGGAGGCCTTTGCTTGCTGTCCATGATCCTGTTCTATGTTCAGTTCTCGATCTATACCCAAAGGTCCGGGATCGGCAACCATATCGTGGCCGTCGTCAAGGACATTGAGAAAAGCGCCGGCCGGCCGGGCTTTACCGGGAAGATCGACTGGATCGCCTCGAAGATCGCTCCCATCTACAGAAGGGACTTCTTCGCCACCTGGGTCTTCCTCTTCATCCTCTTCGGGGGTGCGAAGCTCTTCGTGGGGATCCTGACGGTGCTCACTCCCGTGGAAGCCGTCTACATGTTCTTCTATTCGCGGCGGCGGCTCCGGCAGGAAAAGACCGCCGAAGTCGAGGTTTGAACCGATCTACCGGCGGAAGCTTTCGCCGATGAACTTCAGCCCCTCCACGATCCCGGAGCGCCGGATTGAAATTCTCCGGGCTTTCGATTAGGATACGGACACATGCTGAAAAAACACCCCAAGGGATTGGCCGTTGTCTTTTTCACCGAGATGTGGGAGCGGGTCGGCTTTTACACGCTCATGGCCATCCTCGTCCTCTACATGGACAAGACGCTGGGCTGGTCCGACTCCAGGAAG
>JALHVH010000269.1 GCA_022867105.1 Candidatus Aminicenantota bacterium | reverse complement strand
GGGCGCAGCCCGCCTCCCGGCAGCCCTTGACGATCCCCTTCATGACCTCGGCCAGGGCGCCGCTGTCGAGCCGGCCGACGGCAATGTAGTCAAGAAAGAAGAGCGGCTCAGCCCCAAGAACGACCACGTCATCAACCGACATGGCCACCAGATCGATGCCGACCGTGTCGTATTTCTTCAAGGCCTCGGCGACGAGGAGCTTGGTCCCGACTCCGTCCGTGGAAGAGACGAGGACCGGCTTCTTCATACCCTTGAGCTTCGGCGCGAAAAGGCCGCTGAAGCCGCCGATCGTCCCCATGACCTCGGGCCGGCCCGTGGACTTGACCATGGGCTTGATCCTGGCGATGAAACGATCGGCCTCGTCGATGTCGACGCCGGATTTCCTGTAGGTCCATGCGGCCATTTCTCGCTCCTCAATCCCGGATTCGGTATCAAAATAACACAATTTGGGGACACAATACCAATTTCCGAATTATCTTTTTGAACGCAGAATCCAGGGGGGATTTCAGAAATTCGGAGATTGGTATTGTGTCCCCAATTAAATTCGCATATAACTTTCCCCGTGATGACGCCTGTTTAAGGAGCGTACGATGGACCGGACACTGACCCTCGGAGGATATGGAAAGCGCTTCCTGAGTTTTCTCTCGGGCGCGGGGATGATGGCCGCCTCCATCATGACCATGCGCCACTTCTTCCTGGCCAATTATCCCTCGTCCATCTACGAGGGCGCGTTCTGCGACATCAGCGCCTTCTTCAACTGCGACAGCTCGGCCTTCTCGGTCATCTCCCAGGTCGCGGGCATCCCCATCGGCACCTTCGGGCTCTTCGCCGGGGCCCTGGTCGCCCTCGGAGCCCTCTTCCCCTCGGAGAGCTTCGAGCGGACGAACAAGTCCATCGCCCTGGCCAATGTCCTCGGCGTCCTGGCCCTCTTCTCTTACTCCGTTTTCTTCCTTAAGAGCCTCTGCCTCCTCTGCAGCGGCTACTACGTCTTTTCCATCTTCAGCTTCATCCTTTTCTGGAAGCACGGAATCGACCACGACGCCCGCGGCTTCTTCGCCAAGTACGCCCGGTTCTCCTTCAAGATGGTCCTCGTTTTCGCCGTGATGGCCGCCCTCGGGGCCTATGGCGTCATCCTTTTTCACAACGCCAAGAAAGACGCGCAAACCGGGACGGCCATGACCATCGTCCGTCAGTTCTACGAGCTGCCGAAGGTCGCCGCCCCGAGCGTCATCTCTCCCTATTGGACCGAGCGGTCCACCGAAAAGTTCGAGGACGCCGCCATCCAGGTCGTCGAATACGTCGACTTCCTCTGCCCGGACTGCCTCTTCCTGGCCCGGCAGATGGACAAGCTCGAGAAGGACTTCGCCGGCAAGATCAACGTCGCCTTCCAGTTCTTCCCGCTGGAGACCAAATGCAACAAGGTCGTGGACAAGGACCGGCACCCGGGGGCATGCGACCTGTCCTTCATGGCGGCTTTCGATCCGGCCAAGTTCCTGCCCATCCATGACGAGATCTTCGCCAATTTCCTATCCGCGAAAAAGCCGGAATGGCGGCAGGCCCTGGCGAAGAAGTACGGGGTGGAAGCAGCCCTCACCGACCAGAAAACACAAGATATCGTCCAGCGTATCATCAACACGGGCGCCGAATATGAAAAGACCTCGGATCAGTTCTCCCACGGCATACGGTCCACCCCGACCATGATCATCAACAACCGGATGGTCATCGGAACCCTTCCTTACGAGCACTTGAAGGCCCTTTTCCAGGCCCTGGTCGACGAGAAGGAAGGCGGCCGCAAGTTCATCGAGAACTGGGTCCCGGTGCCGAAGAAGATGCTGAAAGCGGTCAAGTAGCCGCAAGGTGAAGGTTGCGGCACCAACAGATCCGCGGCGTTCGGAAGGACAGCCCCGAGTTCTCAAAAGACGATTCCTTTATGGGAATCCTGGCGCATCTTGCATTTCCCGGGCATAAAAGATAGAAATTCCGTGTAACCTTTTCCCCCAAGGTCAGTCTATTATCCTGAGCGAAAGAGATCCATGGCCCCGAGCGACAACGAAGTGATGGAAGCCGTCAGGGACGGCAAGGTTGAGAAGCTGGCCATTCTTTTCGAGCGTCACCAGGTCATGCTCTTCAACTTCTTCCTGCGCCTGACGGGAAACCGGAGCGCCAGCGAGGATCTCGTCCAGGACGTCTTCATCCGCATCCTCAAGTACCGGGCCGGCTACCATGGGGAGAGCAAGTTCGCCGTCTGGATGTTCCAGATCGCCCGGAACGCCCACATCGACCATTTGAGGAAGCAGAAGGGCGACCTTCCCCTGGACGAGCAGTTCGCCGAGCCGCCGTCCCGGGAACCGCGGCCGGAGGAGCAGCTCGAGGCCGAGCAGGACATCGCCCTGGTCCGCAGAGCCCTGGACCAGCTGCCGTGGAAGAAGCGGGAGATCCTGATGCTGAGCCGCTTCCAGGACCTCAAGCTCCGCGAGATCGCCGACCTCCTGGGCTGCCAGGTCGGGACCGTCAAAGCCCAAGTCCACCGGGCGCTCAAGGAGCTCAGCCGGATCTACCTGGAACTCCAGGAAGGGAGGACCTCATGAATTGTGAAAAAGCCAAGGAACAATTCGCCGATTACCTCGTCGGGGACATCGAGCCGTCCGCCGAGGCCGAGATCAGGGTGCATATCGCCTCCTGCGCCTCCTGCCGGGAGGAGCTCGAAGGCCTGAGCGCCGTCTGGGCCAAACTCGGCGTCCTGCCCCAGGAGCAGCCGTCGGGCCGGCTGAGGGCGAACTTCTACGCCATGCTCGAGGACACCAAGCGGAAGCCCGCGAACCGGATCGTCGCCTTCTGGAAGGAGTTCTGGTCGTTCCGGAAGCCCGCCTATGGCTTCTCCTTCGGCCTCGCCCTCCTCGTCGTCGGGATCGGGGCCGGCTCCTTCCTGACGGGCGGCAGCGGCTCCGGCAAGGTAGCGGCCCTCC
>JALHVH010000268.1 GCA_022867105.1 Candidatus Aminicenantota bacterium | reverse complement strand
TTCCCAGGTCGCCGTGCCCCGCTTCCGCGGGATGGATGAAGATGGCCGGCGTGCCGCAGCTGGCGAGGGTCGCCGCGAGCTTGCGACCGACAAGACCGGACTTGCCCATCCCGATGACGATGACGCGCGTCTTGGCCCGGCAGAGGAGGTTGACGGCCTGGACAAACTCCTCCCCCAGATTCCGGCTGAGGGAGGCGACGGCCCCGCTTTCCGTGGCCAGGACGTCTCTTCCCGTCTCGATGATCTCTTTTTTGGTCATGGTCGCTCCGAGCGGTCATCCCCCGGCCGTGCCGACGGCTTCCCGAATTCGGCCAAGACCGGCCAGGAGTTCTTGTAATTTATTTATTATCAATGAATTATTCTTATCCGAGAGCGCCGCCCCGGGGTGGTCATGGACCTCGAGGAAGAGCCCGTCGGCGCCGACCGCCATTCCGGCCCGCGCGACGTGCGGGATGAATTCTGCGTCCCCTCCCGAGCTCAGGCCTTCGCCGCCGGGGCGCTGGACGCTGTGCGAGGCGTCGATAATGACCGGATACCCCCATCTCTTCATGATCGGGATAGAGCGGACATCGAAAACAAGGTTGTTATAACCGAAGACCGTTCCCCTTTCGGTCAGCATCACTTTATCGTTCCCCGTGCTGAGGACCTTGTCCAGGGCGTTCCTCATTTCCTGGGGGGAAAGGAACTGGCCTTTCTTGATATTGACGGGCTTCATCGTCCTGGCGACTTCGAGAAGAAGGTCCGTCTGCCTGCAGAGCAGGGCGGGGATCTGGATCACGTCCAGGACCTCCGCGGCCCTCTCCACCTGGCAGACTTCGTGGACATCGGACAGGACCGGGACACCCGCCTCTTTCTTCACCGTCCGCAGGACGGCCAGGCCCTCCTCGAGCCCTGGCCCCCGGAAGGACCCGCCTGAAGAGCGGTTCGCCTTGTCGAACGACGCCTTGAAGATGAAAGGCACTCCGAGGACGGCACAGGTCCTTCCGATCTCCCTCGCCAACCGAAGCGAGTGTTCCTCGCTCTCAATGACGCAGGGTCCGGCAACGAGGAAGAACGGTCCCTTCCCGCCGACCTTAACTTTTGGCGCGATCTCGATTTCTTTTGAGACGATAGGCATAGCTCGCTCCGATAAAAGCTTTGAACAAAGGGTGCGGTTCCACGGGCCTGGATTTGAACTCGGGGTGGAACTGGCATCCCAGGAACCAGGGATGGTCCCGAAGCTCGATGATCTCGACGAGCCCGTATTCGGGGTTCCTTCCGGAAAAGACGAGCCCGGCCCGGGCCAGGGGCTCCTCGTATTTCGGGTTGAATTCGTAACGGTGGCGGTGCCGCTCGTGGATGGACATACCTTGGTAGGCTTTGTAGGCGAGCGTGTTCTTCTTCACGCGGCAGAGGTACTGACCGAGCCTCATGGTGCCGCCCATATCGCTGTCCTTCCTGAGCTCCCGCCACATGGTGATGACCTCGTGCGCGGTTTTGGGGTCGAACTCCGAGCTGTTCGCGCCGGCTAGGCCGGCAACACTGCGCGCAAACTCGATCGAGGCGCACTGCATTCCAAGGCAAATGCCGAAGAACGGGACCTTTTTCTCCCGAGCGAAAGTGACCGCCCGGATCTTGCCCTCGATGCCCCGGACCCCGAAGCCGCCCGGGACGAGGATGCCGTCCTTTTCTCCCAGGATCTCCTCGATCTCCCCCTCTTCCAAGTTCTCGGCCTCGATCCAGTCGATGTCGACCTTGAGTCTGTGGGCAAATCCGCCGTGGTCCAGGGCTTGGTACAGGCTCAGGTAGGAGTCGTGGAGACCCGTATATTTCCCGACCATGGCGATGTTGACTTCGTCTCGAGGGTTCTTGATCCTGTCCAGGAGAGTTTCCCAGGACGCCAGGTTCCTCCTCTTCTGGGGAAGCCGCAGCAGCTTCAGGATGATCACGTCAAGCCCTTCGTTGGCAAAATTGATGGGTATTTCGTAGATGCTGTCCGCGTCCTTGGCCGAAATGACCGCATCGATAGGAACGTTGGTGAAGAGGCTGATCTTGGATTTGAAGTCGGACGGAATGCTCCGATCCGCGCGGCAGAGCAGGATGTCCGGCTGGATCCCGATGGCCCGAAGCTCCTTGACGCTGTGCTGGGTCGGCTTGGTCTTGAGCTCCCCCGACGTGCCTATAAAGGGGACAAGGGTCAGATGGATGAACAGGGTGTTCTCCGGCCCCATCGTCAGGCGCATCTGGCGGATGGCCTCGAGGAACGGCAGGCTTTCGATGTCTCCCACCGTGCCGCCGATCTCGACGATGACGATGTCGTTCTTGTCCGAAACGGCGCCGAAGGCGCTCTTGATCTCGTCGGTCACGTGGGGGATGACCTGGACGGTCTTGCCCAGGTATTCGCCCCTGCGCTCCTTCCGGATGATGGATTCGTAAACACGGCCCGCCGTCCAGTTGTGCGCCCGGCTCGTCCGCATCGCCGTAAATCGTTCATAATGGCCAAGATCCAGGTCAGTCTCCGCCCCATCGTCCGTCACGTAGACCTCGCCGTGCTGGAACGGGCTCATCGTGCCCGGATCGACGTTGAGGTAGGGATCGAACTTCTGAATCGTGATCCTGTAGCCGTGGCTTTCGAGGAGCATCCCCATGGAAGCGGCCGCTATGCCTTTGCCTAATCCCGATATGACGCCGCCCGTCACGAAGATGTACTTAGCCATGTCGTTTCTTTCGGAGAAATTTTTCAACCTCGATTATATCCCGAGGCGACTCCACGCTCAAGGTTGAACATGGCGTTTCTATCATTTTGATGCGGTAACCGTTCTCGAGCGCCCGCAGCTGCTCCAGGTTTTCCGCCCTTTCGAGTCCGGACACAGGAAGGCCGCAGAACCGGAACAGGAATTCGGCCTTGAATCCATATATGCCGATATGCTGGAAAAATCCTTCCTGAGGCTGGTGGGGGATAGGCGCCCGGGAAAAATAGAGCGCAAATCCGTCCTTGTCCACGACGACCTTGACCCTGTTTCTGTCATTGAAAGCCGCCCGGTCCTTGGTCCTCGTCATAAGGGACGCCATGAGAACGGATTCATCTTGAAGGGCCTCGACCAGGGCATCGAGCATGGCGGGATCGAGCAAAGGCTCGTCGCCCTGGATATTGACGACGAAAGAGGCCCCCAGCTCTCGGGCGACCTCGGCAACCCTTTCCGTCCCTGAGCCTATGGAAGGGGATGTCAATCTCGCGGGGATCCCCAGCCCCGTGCACGCGGTCATGATCCGGTCGTCATCCGTGGCCACGATCACCCGTTCCAGGAATCTGGCCCTCTTCGATCTCTCGTAAACCATTTGAATCATTGGAATTCCGAGGATGAGGGCCAGCGGCTTGCCCGGAAAACGGGTCGAACCGTATCTGGCCGGAATGATCCCAGTCGCAAGCTTCAAGGTCAGTTTTCCGTCTTGACCGCTTGTCCGGCTTGGGGTGGGGCGGTCTTTTCCGTCGTCTGGCAGTTCGCCTCCAGGTAGGCCCCCTCCTCCACGATCAGCCGCGGGGCCTGGATGGTTCCGAAAACCCTCCCTTTGTTGTGGATCTCTACCCTATCTGAGGCCTGGATATTGCCCTTGATCTCGCCGTTGATGATGATCTGGCCGACCCTGATATCAGCCTCGACCCTGCCTTTCTCCCCGACGATGAGCAGGGAATCCGAGGTGACCGTCCCCTTTAAATAGCCCTCGATCCGGAACGAGCCCTTGAAGGTCAGGTCACCCTTCAGTTCCGTCCCCTGAGCGATCAATCCGGCGATCTTCGAGTCGAGGATCTCCCTTTCTTTTTCTTTCATTGTGATACTCCTTTTATCCTTACAAAGATCCGGTTGAGGTCATCCAGAGAGAAATAAAAGATCTTGAGGGCGCCTTTGTTCCTATTGCCCGAGATCAGGACCTTTGTCCCCAGCACCTTAACCATTTCCTCCTTTAGGGCCTGGAGGTCCGGGTCCCCCAGGCTCCGTTGCACCCGGGGAGGTCTTTCTTTCATCCTGTTCACGAGTTTTTCGGCATTCCGGACCGAAAGGCCCTTGTCGATGATCTGCCGGAAGGCGGCAAGCTGGACCTCCGGTTCCTCAAGCGCCAGGAGCGCCCTGGCGTGCCCCATGGAGAGATCTTTTTCGATGAGGCTATCCCGGATCTCCTGAGGGAGTTTCAGGAGCCTCAAGTAGTTGGTGACGGACGTCCGGTCCTTCCCAACCTTTTCGGCGATGTCTTGTTGGGTGTAGTTCATTTCACTGGACATCCGCTGGTAAGCCAGAGCGATCTCCATGGGATTGAGATCCTCCCGGTGGATATTCTCTATGATCGAGATCTCGAGCTGTTTCTCCAGGGGCAGGTCACGGATCATGACCGGGATCTTCTTCAGACCCGCCTTCTGGGCGGCCCGCCACCGCCTCTCCCCGACGATGATCTTGTATTGCCCGTCGTCAGGCACGACAAGAACGGGCTGGACGATCCCGGACTCCTTGATGGACTGGGCCAGCTCGTCTAGGGCCTGGTCGTCGAACTTCATCCTTGGCTGGAGGGGGTTCGGCTTGAGTTGCTCGACGCCGAGTTCAGCATAGCGTTCTTCCTTGATGATACCGAATTCCTCCGGAATGAACGCGTCGAGACCTTTTCCTAATGCTTTTTTGATCATCTGCGAAGAATCTCCTCTGCAAGATTGAGGTAGGCTTCAGCCCCTCTCGACTTGATATCATAAAGGACGATAGGCTTCCCAAAGCTCGGAGCTTCCGCCAGCTTGACGCTCCTCGGAATGACGGATTGGAAAGTTATCCTTTTCAAGGACTTACGGATCTCTTCAGCGACCTGCTTGGACAGGTTGGTCCGTTCGTCGTACATGGTCAGGACGATACCCTCGATGGCCAGTTTCGGGTTGAAATACGTCCTCACGGTTTCCAGGGTCTGGAAGAGGTCGGGAATTCCTTCCATGCAAAAGAACTCGCATTGGACCGGAATCAGGATGGAATCGGCCGCCGTCAAGGCATTGAGGGTCAGGAACCCCAGGGAAGGAGGACAATCGATAAAGATGAAGTTGAAAAACTTCTTGATCCTATCGAGGGCCTCTTTTAGCCTTTTTTCCCTGTTATCCTTGGAATAAAGCTCGACCTCCGCGCCAGATAATTCTGGGGAACATGGGCAAAGATAGAAATTGTCCAACCCTCCCCCCTGGACGAAATCCATCGTGTCCGCCCCGTTGAGCAGAGCCTGATAGATGCCTTTAGTGGCTTCTTTCGGTCTCCCAAGCCCCATGGTGGCCATCCCCTGGGGATCGAAGTCCACGAGCAGGACCCTCATATTTTTCATAGCCAGGGCTGCGGAAAGGTTGATGGAAGTGGTCGTCTTTCCGACCCCGCCCTTTTGATTGGCGACGGCAATGATCTTATTCATTTTTGGTCAATGTTTCACGTGAAACATTCTTGGCCCCAGCGGTTCGCCTTCTCCGTTCGGCTTCAACGAATACGCTCAGATTGAACAAGGCGGCCGGGGTCAGGCCGGGAATTTTCTTGGCCTCACCGATCGTCCCAGGCTTGTATTTTCCCAGATTTTCCAAGGCTTCTCTCGTCAATCCGGACACTTTTTTAAGATCCAAGCCCGTTGGGATCTTCATCCTATCCGCTCTCCTGAGCTTCGAGATCTCCTTTTTTTGTCTCTTGAGGTAACCCTCGTACTTGACATCGGATTCAATGGCCCGCATTTCCTCATCGCTTAGGGAGTTGGAGAATTTCCCATATTCTAACACATCTTGGATTCTGATTTCAGGTTTTTTTAAATATTTCAGTAAAGTGAGGGTGTCCCCTTTTTTATCCTTGACCTTCCCCTGCCCGAGAAAGACCATGGCTGCTTGAATCCTCTTCTGCTTGGCCTCCTGCTCCTGGTATTCCTCCCCGGATATCAGGCCGAGCTCGCGGCCGAACGCCATAAGCCTTCTATCGGCGTTGTCGATCCGCAGGTTAAGTCTATATTCGGCCCTGGACGTGAAAAGCCGGTAAGGCTCCTCCACTCCTTTGGTGATGAGGTCGTCTATGAGGACGCCGATATACGCTTGGTCCCTTCGCAGGATGAACGGCTTATTCTTTCTGATTTTCAAGGCCACGTTGATCCCGGCCATCAGGCCTTGGGCAGCAGCCTCTTCATAGCCCGAAGTGCCGTTAATCTGTCCGGCCAGATACAGATTTCCGATCCTTCGGGTTTCGAGGCTGGGAAGAAGCTCGGTCGGCGAAACGGCGTCGTATTCGATCCCGTACGCCGGCCGGACGATCTTTGCCCGGTCCAGACCGGGAATCGTCTCCAGCATCTTTTTCTGGACCTCAAGAGGAAGGCTCGATGACATGCCGTTGACATAGACTTCGGTCGTCTCCAACCCTTCGGGTTCAAGAAAGAACTGATGGCGGGAATGGTGCGAGAACTTGACAACCTTGTCTTCAATGGAAGGACAATAACGGGGCCCGATCCCCGTGATCATCCCGCTGTATAGGGGGGATTTATTTAGATTCGCCCGGATCACATCATGAGTGCGGGCATTCGTATGCCCGACATGGCACAGGACCTTGTTTTCGACAGCTTTCCTGGTCCTGAACGAGAAGGGGACGGGTGCCTCATCGCCGGGCTGGGACAGGAATGCCCCCCAATCAATAGTCGTTCCATCCAATCTCATGGGGGTCCCGGTCTTCAGCCGGAAGATCCTGAACCCGAGCTTCCGAAGGTCCTCGCCCAGCTCATGGGAAGGCGGTTCGTTGGCCCTCCCGGCCGGATAGCTGTGCAGGCCTATATGGATAAGCCCGTTCAGGAACGTCCCCGTCGCAACGATCACGGCCCGGCTCGAGATCGCCGCCCCATCCAGGGTCCTGACACCGCAAACCGTTCCGGACCGGACGACGATCTCCGAGACGATTCCCTGATAAAGGCTCAGCCCCGGCACGTGTTCCAGGCGGCGCTTCATGGCCAGCCGGTATCCGGCCTTGTCGCACTGGGCCCGCGGCGCCTGGACGGCCCCGCCCCGGCTCCGGTTGAGCAGGCGGAACTGGATTCCCGTCTCATCAGCCAAGAGTCCCATCAAGCCGCCGAGGGCGTCGATCTCCCGGACGAGGTGCCCCTTGGCCAGGCCCCCGATGGCCGGATTGCATGACATCTGGGCGATGGTTTCAAGGTTGATGGTGATCAGGCAGGTCCGCAGCCCCATGGCGCTCGTCGCCGCGGCCGCTTCGCACCCTGCGTGGCCGGCGCCGATAACGATGACGTCATGGTCCGGCGGCCTCATCTCATTTCCCGACGCAGAACCTGGAGAAGATATCGTCGAGGACCTCCCGGACCTTGATCTCGCCCGTGAGCCGGCCGATCATGGGAATCGCCTTGTGGAGCTCTTCGGCGCCCACCTCTTCAGAGTGGCCTTCCAAGAACACGGAGCGGGCCGCTTCGAGAACCCCGAGCATCTCTTCCAGGATGATCTTCTGCCTTGAATGAAGGACCATGTCCTCCCGGCCCTCTGATGAAGAAACGAACAGGCGGTGGATGCTTTTTTTCAGGACATCAAGGTTCAGACCCTTCAGGGCCGAAATTTCTACGACCCGAATGTCATCGGCCGGATGGCCAAGCATGGCCCTATCGAATTTTCGCGGTAAGTCTATCTTATTGATAATAATAATGATATGGTTATTCCGGAACCTCTCCAGGAGGCGCGTATCTTCACGGCCGGCCGGACGGGAACCGTCAAAGACCAGCAGGACGCCCGCGGCCTCCCCCGCCAATTGTTCCCCTCGGCGTATCCCTTCGCGTTCTACGGGATGAGCGGGCCGCCCAAGACCGGCCATGTCGATGAGATTGAAGACAGCGCCGCGGATGACCAGCCGCTCTTTGAGAAAATCCCGGGTCGTCCCGGGATAAGGGGTGACGATGGCCCGCTCCTGCCCGAGCAGGGCATTGAAGAGGGTCGATTTCCCGACGTTTGTCCTGCCGGCTATAGCCAGCGTCGTCCCTTCCATAAGGGACCGGCCGGCGTCGTAGCCCGCGATAAGCTCTTTGATGTCGACGATGACGCTCTTTAGCTCCCTCGTCGTTCCCTCCCTCGTGATCCCGACGTTTTCTTCGGGGAATTCGATCCCGGCCTCGATCCGGGAGAGAACATGAACGATCTTTTCGCGAATCGAGCCTATCCGCCGGGAAAGGCTTCCTCCGAGCTGCCTGAACGAGATCCGAACCTGGGTCAGGGAAACGGCCCGGATGAGGTCGTTGACCGCCTCCGCCTGAATGATGTCCAATCGGCCGTTGAGGTGCGCGCGCAAAGTGAATTCGCCGGGATGGGCGTGCCTCGCTCCCAGCTTGACCCCCAGCCTTACGATCTCCTCGAGGACGATCGGGCTCCCATGGCAGCTGATCTCGACGACGTCCTCACGGGTATAGGACCGCGGCGCTTTGAAATATGTCAGGAACGCTTCATCCAAGGGCCCGTCCGCGTTCGACCCCCGGATGACGCCGAAGACGGGTTTCCCTATCGGAACCGCGCCCTTTTTAGGCTTGAAGACTTTTTTCGCGACGGCCAGCGCTCTCTTGCCGCTGAGCCTCACGATCCCCAGCCCGCCCTGTCCCGGCGGGGTCGAGATCGCGATGATCGTATCTTCAAACATCGTTCACCTCCCCATTGTAGGCGAGTTGCTCATTTTAGTAAATGCGGTCCTCTTACGCTTTGTGTGGGGTCGGGGCTTGGATGGGATGGCCCTCGCTCAGCATTTATTTTCGTGTGATTAGGGCAATGGCGCAGGGGCGATGCCCGGAGGAGGTCGTTCCAGGGCGGTCCGGGCCTTATCTCGGCAGCGGGAAAACTCTGATCTTTTTCAGAAATCCGTCGCCGATACTTTCGCTGGTGATGCCGGGAACCTGATTGACAGCGATGTGGATGAGGCGTCGCTCATAGGGATTCATGAAGTCGAGGACCTCTTCCTTGCCGCTCTGCCGGACCTCCTGGGCGACCTGAAAGCCGAACTCTCTCAGCTTCTTTTCCTTCCTCTTTCTGAAGAACTCGCAGTCCACCTGGACCTTGATAGGGGAGACCTTGTTCAGGACATGCTGGAGGGAAAGGAGGAGCTCACCTTCGTTCCACAGGAGCAAGTTCTTGTCCTCGCCACTGAAGATGACGTAAATGATGTCATTTCTTCTCTTTAGCTCGTAGGTCAGATCGAGCGGGAAGACCGGCATGAGCCTGGCAAGAAAGTCGGCCGCCGCGTTCTCCTCGGACTCCTTCTTGGGCCAGGCCCGGATGACGATCTCCTTCCTTTTGATGCCGAAAAGCTTGGTTTTCTCCGTGACGATCTCATAGTTGAACTGCTCCCGCGGGATCTTGAGGACATGCTCGGCCAGGCTGATGACGTCCTCGAGGTTTCGGCCCTTGAATTCCTGCCTCTCCTCGGGCTTGGTCTCAGTCTTTTCTTCGTTTTCCATGGATCTCTCCCTTTTTCTTGTTCATCATCCGGTTCATTATGGCCTGCTGGCCGATCTGCAGGGCGTTCTGGGTCAGCCAATAAAGGATGAGCCCGCTCTGGAAGTTCAAGAAGAAGACGGTCATGATCACGGGCATGATCATCATCATCTTGGCTTGGGCCGGGTCGGCCGAGGTCGGGGTCATCTTCTGCTGGATGAACTGGGTCACCCCCATGAGGATGGGGGTGATGTAGTAAGGGTCCTTGACGGAGAGGTCCTTGATCCAGAAGGCGAACGGGCTCTGGCGGAACTCGACGGCCACGACCAGCATCCGGAAGACGCCCCAGAACACGGGCAGCTGGATGATGAGGGGCAGGCAGCCGCCGGCGGGGTTCACGCCGTGCTCCTTGTAGAGCCGCATCATCTCCTCGTTCATCTGGCGGCGCTGTTCGATGTCCTGCTTGGCCTTCTTGTACTTCGCCCGGAGGGCCTTGATCTTTGGCTGGAGCTCCTGCATTTTGGCCATCGACTTCATCGAGCTGTAGGTCAGCGGGAAGAAGATGATCTTGATGATGAAGGTCATGATGATGATGGCGATGCCCCAGTTCGGCACCCATTTGTGGAAGTACTTGATGGAGGCGAGAAGGACCTCGGCGATGGTTCCGAAAAAGCCGAAGTTGATGATCTTCTTGGCGCCATGGCCGTAAGCCTTGAGGACGTCGAGGTCCTTCGGGCCGATAAAAGCCCGTTGGGGCCGGTTGACGGCCAGGTAGAAGATCGCGGCGTTGTCCTTGACCTCTTTCTGGAAGACCGCCGTCCCCTTCTGCGGGTCCAGGACGAACAGGGCGGTGAAGTAGTTCTCTTCGTAGGCCGCCCAGTCCGCGAAGTTGAACGAGCTCTGTTCCGGTTTATATTTCCTCTCGTCGACGCGGAACACCTTGCCTGAAGAGAAAACGGCTACGCCCGTGCTGGAGCTGAACCTCTGCTTCAGCTCGACGGGGGAGGGGTTCCCGATCCCCGGACCCCAGAGGAGCCCGGGCTCGACCTCCAACCCACCCTTCCAGGCGTGGACCTCGATCCCCACGTCGTAGGTCCCTCCAGTCAGAACGAACGTCTTTTCGATTTTCAGGTTCTTCCCGTCGGAATATTCAAACCTGACCTCTCCCTTTTGGCCGTCCTGGAGGGAAGTGGTCCCGGCCGTCGTCTTGTAGAAGGCGGCGTTGGCGGCGTCGGCCAGGGCGGCGTCCTCGGTCCGGAGGGCGAAAGGGAACTTCCCGGTCTCCAGAGCCTTCAGCGGAACGAGTTCCAGGTCCTCTTTCTTGTCGTTTTTGTGTTTCTTGAGCCGCCAACTTAGCAGGACACCGCCCTTGTTGCTCCACTCCGCCCTGTAAAGGGAGGTGTCGATGACGACCTTTTCTTCGGCCCCGGACGCGACCGGCTGAAGGTCCACGACCGGAGCGGCCGTCGACCTCGCCGGTTCTTTATCAGGAGAGACGGGCGCCGGTTTCTCCAAGGCCGCCTGCCCGGGTGCCGCGACCGGCCGGACCGACCCGACCCCCTGAACGGGTTCAGGTTTCTTGACCAGGAGGGCCTGCCAGAGGACCAGGACCAGGATCGAAAGGACGATGGCAATGACGAGTCGTTTTTCCATATGTCAACCTCTTACGGGACTGGATCGACCCCACCCGCGTGGAAAGGATGGCACCTGAGGAGCCTCTTCCCCCCGAGGAAGGAGCCCTTCAGAAAGCCGTATTTTCGAATGGCCTCATCGGTATAAGAGGAACAGGTGGGATAATAACGGCAGTGGTTTCCCAGGAACGGGGATAGGGCCCTTTTATAGGTCCTGATCAAGGCCAAGGCGATAGACTTCATCGGGCCGGCTGTTCCCTGAAGATCCTTTCCAGGGCCGAGAAGAACTCGGCCGCCAGGTCGGACACGGAAAGGTCCAGGATCTCCATTTTGGCGATGAGAACGACGTCCATGGGCTTCTTGAACAGAGATTTGTTCCTGCGAAATAGCGCTCGGATCCGTCTTTTTATCTTATTTCTTGCAACGGCGTTGCCGACTTTCTTGCTGACGACGACGGCCAACCGGGGAAACTCGAAAGAATTGGCGCGATAGACAAGATGAAAATGTCTTCCTCGGTAACGGCTGCCCGTTCTGTATATGGTTAAGAAATCCTTCTTCTTACGGATCCTCTCTTGAGGAGTGAGGCGCTCATCCATCAAACGGACAGCTTTTTCCTGCCCTTGCCCCTTCGGTTCTTGAGGACTTTCTGGCCGCCGGCGGTTTTCATGCGGACCCGGAACCCGTGCGTCTTCTTGCGCCTTCTGTTATTCGGTTGAAATGTTCTCTTCATGGCATACGTCTTCCTTTACTGTCAAGGCAACTATGTTAATAAAGAGTGAGTTATCTGTCAAGGGGCGCGCCGGATAAACATTGACCCCGGGACGCCAATCGGGTATAATGGAATTCGAATGAATTCTCTGAAGATCGGGGATAGGGTCATTTACCCCAATCAAGGCATCGGCGTCGTCGAGGATATCCAAGTCGGGTCCTACAACGGGGAAAAGTTCAACGTTTTTCACGTCAGGATCCTCACCAACAATACCCTCGTCCTCATCCCTTCCTCGGCCGCCGAGGAGATGGGGATCCGCAGGCCCATTGCCGAGGGCTCCATCAAGAAGGTCTTCCATTTCATGAGGAACGGGTCCGTCGACATCACCATGAACTGGAAGGGCCGTTACAAAGAGCATATCAACCTCATGAAGACCGGGACACTCCTGGACATGGCCCTTGTTCTCAAGAGCCTCTTCTACCTCAGCCTGATCAAGCCGCTGTCGTTCCGGGAGAAAAAAATGATGGAGCGGGCCAAGGAGCTTATCGTCACCGAGATCTCCGAAGCCTCCTGCGATTCCTGTACCAGGGTCGAGCACAGGCTCATCGATACGCTGTCCCGCTGCTTCAAGAACGTCAAACCCCGTTTGGACATCTGACCGGAAATGTTCCTGTCCGCCTTATTGCTCTTTCTGTTGTTCCTTGCCCTCAGCGCTTTTTTCTCCTCGTCGGAGACGGCGTTCCTGGCCTCCAACCCCTACACGCTCGAGTCCATGGAGAACAAGGGTTCGAAGAAGGCCCACCTCGTCCGCGAGGTCCTGGGCCGGATCGACGGATTCCTGGCCACCATCCTGATCGGCAACACCCTGGTCAACGCCGCGGCGGCTTCCGTGGCGACCTACGTCTTCGTCATCCTGGTCCCCAACAAGAACCAAGCCGTGCTCCTGGCAACCCTGACGACGACCATCCTTCTTCTTTTCTTCGCGGAGATCAACCCCAAGACTTACGCCGCCCACAATCCCGTCAAGACGTCCTTTCTGTTCGTCAGGCCCATCCGCATCCTGATGGCGGCGTTCAGCCCGCTGGTCCGGATCTTTTCATTTCTGTCCAGGCTCCTCTTCCCTTCCACCCGCGGGAGGTCGGAAAGGATTGTGGGAGGCCTCGGCGAAGAAGAGGTCCGCGTCCTGCTCAGCGCCGGCGTGCGGGGCCTGTCCTTGCCGCGCCGGAAGATGATCTCCGGGATCCTGGACATCGGGTCACGGCCGGTCAAGGAGATCCTCGTCCCCAGGCCCCAGGTCAAGGCCATCGAGGTCGAATCCACGTTCGATCAGGTCCTCGAAGCCATCCGCTCGGCCGGGTTCTCGAGGTATCCCGTCTACCGGGGAAGGCTGGACAACGTCGAAGGCCTCCTCCACGCCAAGGACCTCATCCCGTTCATCATGGACCATAAGGATTTCAGCGTCCGTTCGGCCCTGCGCACGCCGTTCTTCGTCCCGGAATCGGCCTCCATGGAAAAGGTCATGCTCCAGATGCAGGAAAACGCCGTTCACATGGCCTTCGTCGTGGACGAGTTTGGGAACATGGAGGGGATCGTTACCCTGGAGGACATCATCGAAGAGATCGTCGGGGACATCCGGGATGAACACGACGACAAATTCGAAGAATGGTACACGCGGCCCGCGGAAGACGTTTTCGTCATCAAGGGGTCTTCGGCCGTCAAGGAGATCAACGAGAAGCTTCCCCTGAGGGTTCCGGAGAGGAACGACTACACGACGCTGGCCGGATTCTTCCTGTACGAGTTCGGCCGGATCCCGCGGGAGAAGGATTCTTTCGAGTTCG
>JALHVH010000267.1 GCA_022867105.1 Candidatus Aminicenantota bacterium | reverse complement strand
GGCGTAAGCAAAGAAAAGCCCTTTGACCATCAGCTCGAACGTCAGGGGCTTGAGGGAAACGGCGACCTCGTAGTCCGGGGCGATGCCGCCCTGCCCGAGGACCTTCCTGCCTTTGAGGGTGTATTTGATCTCGCGGCTCTCCGTCGGGGCCTGTTTGCCCATGAGATAATCTTCGATATGGCTGTAATCCCTCTGGATGGCCCGGCCGCTAGGCGTCAGGTACTTGGCCGTCGTGATGGCCACGGCCGTGTTCGAAGACAGGGGAAAGATCGTCTGGACGAGGCCTTTTCCCCAGGAGTCGTGTCCGACAACAAGCCCCCGGTCATTGTCCATGACCGCGCCGCTGACGATCTCCGAGGCGCTGGCCGTCCCCTGGTCGATGAGGACGACGAGGGGAAACTTCTCGAACTGCTCGTCCCGGAGGGCCCAGAAATCCTTGTTGTAGCTCCGGTTCCTGCCGCGGATGGAGACGACCAGGGCTCCCTTAGGCAGGAACTCGTCCGAGACCTCGATCGACGAGACCAAGGGGCCGCCCGAGTTTCCCCGGAGGTCCAGAATGAGGCTTTTCATCCCTAATCCGGTGAGCTTGGCGAGTTTCTCCTGGAGCTCCCCGTCGGTGTCCTCGGCGAAGGTCCGGATGAAAATATAGCCGACGTTGTTGTCCAGCATGAAGGCGTAAGGCACGCTGTAGAGCGGGATCTCCTCGCGGATGACGGTCAGGTCGATGGGCTTGTCGAACCCCTCGCGGACGAGGGTGATGTTGACTTTCGTCCCCTTTTCGCCGCGGAGTTTCTGCATGGCGTCGAGGCTCGAGATCGGCTTCGTCGTCTCGCCGTTGATGTGCGAGATGACGTCGCCGGGCTGGACGCCCAGGCGCCAGGCGGGGGTGCCTTCGATGGGCGCAATGACGACCAGGCGGTCTTCCTGCTTCTGGATCTGGATCCCCAGCCCGTAGTATTTGCCGACATAGTCCTCGCGCATCCTCGCGAAATTCTCGGGCTCGAGGAAATACGAGTGCGGGTCGAGCGTATCCAGGAGGCCGTGGATGGAGGCATAGGCCAGCTTTTCCGAATCCAGGTCCTTGTAATAGCTGTCCTCAAGGATGGAGACGATGGAATTGACCTTGTCCAGGGAGATGGCCCAGAGGTCCTTGTCGGGGGCGGACATCCGGACGAATGCCAGCAGGAAGGCTATAAGGAGCACGCCTTTTTTTTTCATGTCAATCGCAGCCTGAAAATCAGGTTCCATCTTATCAAAGCCCTCCCTCGATGTAAATACCGGGTCAGGCCCTTATCGCGGCGATCCATCCGGTAGGAATTTCCGGGGAGAACGCGCCCTCGAGTTCTCTGGATGAAATTCCGGCAATTGGAAGCATTTCATTTCGTGGGACATTAAAACGATGGCGCAGGGGCGATGCCCGGAGGAGGTCGTTGAAGGGCGGAGCGGGCACGGGTCCTCGACCGAAGGAAGAGGAGAGCGGAGCCCGGAGCCGAAGCGGCCTGGCTCGCCGGGACAGGCCGCGGCCGACGGAGGGCGCGCCCCGAGCCTATATTCCTTCTCACACGAAAGGAAACGCTGACACGGCGATCGCCGCGATTGACTAATCCGGCGTTTGCATCTATATTGAATGCATGTTCGGAAGCATCGGGCCGGCGGAACTCATCCTCATTTTCGTCGTCGCCCTCCTGGTCTTCGGGCCCAAGAAGCTCCCCGAGATCGGCAGGTCGGTGGGAAAGGCCATCCGCGAGTTCAAGAAGACTTCCGATGAGATCAAGTGGCGGATCGAAGAAGAGATCGAGGCCTCCGAAGTGAAGGACGTCGCCAAGACGCTTGAGACCGAGGCCAAAGAGATCAAGGACGACCTCAAAAAGGAACTCGAAAAACATGACGCCGGGGAAGGGTAAAAAGTCCCCTGACGAGATGACCTTCCTTGAGCATCTCGAGGACCTGAGAAAAAGGCTTTTCAATTCCTTTATCGCCGTCTTCGTGGCGGTCATCCCCTGCTGGATCTTTGCCAAACCCCTCTTCCGAATCATCGCCGAACCCGTCACCCGGTATCTTCCCGCCGGCACGAAGCTCGCCTTCACCCATCTGACCGCCCCCTTCATGCTTTACATGAAGATCGCCTTCGTGGCCGCTCTCATCTTCATCTCGCCGTACGTCCTCCTCCAGCTCTGGTATTTCGTCGCCCCCGGGCTGTACCAAAAAGAAAAGAAGTACGTCTTTCCTTTCGTTTTCTTCACGACGGTCTTCTTCCTCCTGGGCATTCTTTTCGGTTAT
>JALHVH010000266.1 GCA_022867105.1 Candidatus Aminicenantota bacterium | reverse complement strand
CGAGCCGCCCCGGCCTCACATCGCCTTCGCTGAGGTCGTTTACAAGCCCTCGCCGCGCGTCAGCCGCCATGAGGTCGATTGGGTCCTGCGCGAACACGCCGCGCGCATCGGCGCCGACGCCTTGATCATCGAGGTGGACAACGTCTACCGCGAAAGCGTCTGGATCAGCCCCTTCAGCCGCATGCGCCAGTTCCCCCGGCTCGAGCGCGTCATCGTCGGCGTAGCCATCCGCTACCGGTAAAATAAGTAGGGGTTAAACCTACTCTTTTGACAAAAACGGGCTGATCTGGATTGTTTCGTCAAGAAAGTAGGTTTGACCCCTATTTACGCCTTGCGCTCGTGTTGATCGATCCGGACAACCGCGCGATGCAGCTGCCGCCGGGGGACTCACCTTTAGGGAGGAGACGCGAGGACAAAAAATCACCCCCCCTTTCATCCTTATCAGTCATTGACAGGCCGCTCGGCGAGACCTATCCTGAGGACTGTAAATGGAGGTTGCCTCAATGAAAGAACAAAGACGGGACTTCAGGATCATCGAGGAAAACCGGATCGTCATCGAAATGTCCGGCGCGGAAGGCCTGGAAAGTGGAGAGACCGTCGGCGGCTTTGTCAAGGACCTGTCCCTGGGAGGCGCGAAGCTGGAGATGGACAGGTCGTTTGATTCGGGCTCGGAACTCAAAATGACCCTGTACCTTGCCCGGTCATGGCAGGTGGTGAAAATCCACGGCCGGGTCAAATGGGTCAAGGAAATCGACCATGGGTTGTACGAGATGGGCATCGAATTCTTGCATGAGATCCCGGGAAGCATCATGTCGCTCATCAGCCATCTCTTCCGGAAACAGACGAACATCCCCGCGGTCATCCACAGTTGAGGAACGTCCGGAACGAAAAGGCCGGTGGTTGGAACAGGGAGGGAAACATGACACAATCTGCAGACATCCCGGACGCGGGATTCGAAAAGCGTATTGAGGACGTCATCGCGGGGAAGAAGAACGAGATTGAGAAAGTCCTTGTTGATATCATCGACCAGGAAAAGGAAAAAGCGAAACAACGGATCGCCGAGCTCGAACAGGAATTCCAAAAAGAAAAGGAAAACCTCAACCGGCACAGGGCTATCTTGGAGGAGGTGAAATCCGCCATCGAAGACAGCCGGGGCCCGATTCGGAAACACATCGACCAAGCCCGGCACTGCCGGATCATGATCCGGCAGATGGCGGCCCATATCGGAGAGGAGTGCCGGAAGGCCGGCGAGCTGACCGGAAAGATCCAGGAGCTTCGCCGGAACGTGGACGAAGAGACGGCTCGCCTCCAGGCGACCCTCGCGGAACGTTACGGGATAATCGCTCCGATCGCCGGCTCTTTCGAGATGGGCGACATCAACGCGGACCTGGAACAAGAGTTGCGCCAGCTGAACGAGTACCTGGAGCGGCTGTCCGCGGTGGCCGGGGAACCCGCCGGCGCCGGAGAAGGCGCGATGGAGATCGGGACTGGATGTGGAGACGATCTCCAAGTTCCAGAGAACTTCAGCCTGCCCGAAACCGCCGTTTCTACGGAAACCCCTCAGAGAGAGGAAGAATCTCGGGGGACCGTTCCGCCGCCGGCGGACGTCCCGGAAGGGACCGGCGAAAGAACGGATCCGGACGCGATATCCGGGATGCTGGAAGCGTACAGACGGACGGAATCCGTTCCCAACGGGGGTGAGTTCCAATATTATCAGAAGGACGCAGCCATCGTCCTGGATGGCGAATCTCTGCTGGCGCCGATGACCCGCTTGATCGAAGCGGCCAAGAACTTGCACGCCCGTCTGGCCGAAACGAAACCCGCCAAGGAGCAGTTCTTCCTCAAACGGGAGATTCTCAATCAGCAGGAGCTCCTGAGGAAGGTCGTTTTGAAGGCCGTCAAGCTCTGCGGGAAGGAAACGGACCCTCTTCCCCTTTATACGTCCGACATCATCAACGTCCAGACGCTCAAGAATATTCTCGAGGGGCTGACCATGGGAAACTGGAGCGACCCCTATCACATGAAAAAGTTCGAAGACAAAATCTCCGCCCTCAAGACCTCATTATCCGCGAGGACATCAGCCCGTTTAGCCTACCAGAAGTCCATCCTCGATCAGCTCAACGGAAATTAAGCTCCTCCGTAAGTAGGGGTCAAACCTACTCTTTTGACAAAAAGAGGCTGATCTGGGTAGTTTTGTCAAAAGAGTAGGTTTGACCCTTACTTACGCCTTAAAGGCGAAACGGCCCTCGATGAACAGCTGCTTGCAGGCGTCGACGGCGTCGGGGTCGTAGAGCGTTCCCCGGTTCTTGGTGATCTCGTGGATGGCCTCGCCCAGGGTCAGGGCCGACCTGTAGGGCCGGTGGGAGACCATAGCCTCGACGACGTCGGCCACGGCCAGGATCCGGGCGATGATATGGATCTCTTCGCCCCGGAGCCCGTTGGGATAGCCGGAGCCGTTGATCCGCTCGTGGTGCTGGAGGACGATCTTGGCGATGGGCCAGGGGAACTCGATCGTCCGCAGGATCTCGTAACCGATCTGGGGATGGTTCTGAATGAGCCGGAACTCGAACTCGCTGATCTTTCCGGGCTTGCTCAGGATCTCGGCCGGGATGGAGATCTTGCCGAGGTCGTGGATCGAGGCGGCCATGCGGATGGCGTCGACGTCCTCCTTCGTGAGGTCCATCTCCGTGGCGATGGCCCGGGCGAGGTCGCTCACCCGCTTCTGGTGGCCGGCCGTGTAAGGGTCCCGAGTTTCGATGGTTAGGGACATGGCCTGGATCGTGGCGCCCATGGCCTTCCGGAGCTTCTCCAGCGTCAGGCTCAGCTCCTCCTCGGTCCGCCGCCTGCCCGAGACGTCGCGCATGATGACGAGGCTGGCCGGTTTCCCCTGGTAGCTGATCCGGCCGGCGCTGAGCTCGACACTGGCCGTCGTCCCGTCCTTCCGCTTGACGGAGGCCTCGAAGATGGCCGGGGCATCCTCGTCGTCGTCCGGCTCCTTTTTATACGTGCTCTCCAGGGCCGCGACGTCCTCGGTGGCGAGATAGCGGCTGAAGGGCGTGTCGATGAGCTCCTCCAGGGTGAATCCGCCGATCTCCGCCGCCCTGGGGTTTATG
>JALHVH010000265.1 GCA_022867105.1 Candidatus Aminicenantota bacterium | reverse complement strand
CTAAAAAAGATTATGCGGTCTTCCTGTATGACCCCTCGGACGATTCGTCCGTGGCCGACGCGCTGAAGAAGATGCGCAAGACGACCCTCGACGGTCACGCCGGGGAGGAAGAGACATCCTCCATGCTCGCTCACCGCCCGGACCTGGTCCACATGGACCGGGCTAATGACCAGAGCGGGGAGGACCAGAAGCGGCTCGCCAACCTCAAGCACGCCTATACCGGGATCTGGTGGTATGCCTCCCAGCCGAACCACTATAGGGGATATGGAGCCGCCGGGACCAAAGAGATGGGAGAAACGATGCTCAACCTGGAATCCGGCGTCCTGGAGGAAATGATCCGCTCCGTCAAGGCGGACACGAAGACGCTGGAGCTGCAAAAAATGTTCTTCGAGGGCTCGGACAAGCCCCTCGAAACGAACCAGAAGAAATAGGAACGTGAAAAAGCTCTACGATCTGACCAACCTCATCCTGCTGGTCCTCATCAGCAACACCGTCTATACGGCCTATCCGAAGCTGCCGCCGCGCATCCCCGCCCATTTCAATTTCGCGGGGAACGCGGACCGCTGGGACGGTAAGGAGGGATTGATCGGACTCGTGGCCATAGCCTGGGGGATGACGATTATCTTTTATCTTCTCGCCCACAATATGCGCCGCTTGAACCGCAAACCTCAGTCCCTCAACATCCCCCACAAGGAGCAATTCCTGAAACTCCCGGAGGAGAAACAGTCGACCTACTGGGACCTCGTCAAGGAATTCCTCGTCGGGCTCACGGTCGGGACCAATCTTCTCTGGTACCTCCTCATCCGGGGGACGCTGCGGATCATCACGGGGGAGATGAGCGTTCTTTCCTTCGAGACCATGCTTCCCGCGCTGGCGGTCATGATTCTCATGCTGATCGTTTACCTCAGGCGCATGTACACCCTGCCGGGCAAGCTCGTCCGCGGCGAGGAATAAAAGCGGCCCTCAATAATATCTTCCCACTAGCGGATGTTCGACGATGAACTTCCGCAGGGTGAGAGGATCGAGGATGCCCTGGTGGCGAAGGACCATTTCCCCTCCGGGTTCCACGATGATGGTGTAGGGGAGGGCCCCCTGCCAGCCGGGATCGATCGCTTCGATGAGCGGATAGACGGTCTCGCCGCTGAAGATGTAGTTCTTGTTGGAGGCTTGGTTCTTCTTGAGGAACTCGAGCGCCTGGCCCCGCTTCTCCATCTTGTCGGCGCTGATGGAGATGAATTCGAAGTTCCGTTCGCGGTACATGCGGTCGGTCCTGACGAGATCGGGGAACTCGGCCGTGCAGGGCCCGCACCAGGTGGCCCAGACATTGATGAGCCGGAGCTTCCCCGATGGGTTCGTCAGGAGCGCCTTCACGCCGGCGACGTCGATCGGTTCGAGGGCCACGGGCAGGACCGCCCATTCGCGGTAAAGCTGCTTCGTATAGTCGTCCTTCCAGGCCCACTTGACGGAACAGCCGAAGACCTTGGTCGTCGCGACGGAGGGCTTCCTTCCGGCCAGCACGGCGTCGAGGGCGTTCCGCAGGTCTTCGGCCTGTCCTGTGCCGGGTTTTTCCTTCTCATCCACCCTGCCCGCGTATTGCAGACGGCGGTCCTCGTCGAAGACAAAGACGTGAGGCGTCGCGACCGGGCCGTAGGCCAGCGCTGCCTTCTGCTCGTCCCCGTCATAGAGATAGGGGAAGGGGAATTTTTTGTCCTTGGCCCGGACCTTCATTTCGGCCAGCGTGTCGCCCACGTCGGTATAGCCCATTTCGGCCAGGTTGAGGGCCTTGGGGCTGTTGGGCGAGATCATGACCATCCCCACGCCTTTGGTCTTGTAATCATGGAAGATGTTGATGAGCCGGTCTTCGTAGGCCTGGGCCGTGGGACAGTGGTCGCAACTGAAGACCACGACGAGGCATTTATGGGACGCGAAGTCCTTCAAGCTGTAGGTTTTGTCGTCCACTCCCATCAGCTTGAAATCCGGGGCCTTCGCTCCTATCGCCAGGGTCGCTGGCTCGGGACGCGCCTCCTGGACCGCCGGCGCCGGCAGGAGTTTAACCATCTCCTGTTTCGATTCGGCGACCGCCCATCGGATGGCGCCTTCGAGGTGAGCGATGAAGATCGGATCGGCGTAGCTCTCGGCGGTATGCCCCAGGGCCGTCTGAAAGGCTCGGCCCCCCTCGTACTCCTGATACCAAACCAGCGGGTGGTCGCCCATCCTCTGCTTGGCGCCCGGGAACCATTGGTTGTCGTCCACGTCATACGACGATTCGTCTATCGAGATCAGGACCTTTGCCTTTCCGCGCGGGTTCCGGTCGAAGGAATACCACTCGTCCTCCCGCGTCCATTCCTTCGGCATCGTCGCCGGGATGGAAGGATGGTCCCGGTCTTCGACGATGAGGCGGCCCTTCTGGTCGGGCGGATGCCCTATGAACTTCGCGCCCACGAGGTCGACAAACCAGGGCCAGTCATTCTCTGTGATGGTGGCCGAATGGACGCCGACAAACCCTTTCCCGGACCGGATGAAGCGGGCGAAGGCATCCTGCTGAGCGCGATCGAGGACGTCCCCGGTCGTCATCAGCCAGACGGTGACGTCAAAT
>JALHVH010000264.1 GCA_022867105.1 Candidatus Aminicenantota bacterium | reverse complement strand
CTCCGGCCGCAATCAACGCCAGCGCGAGACAAACTGCCATCTTTATATCCATTTCAGACTCCTTGTCCGTTGACTATTCACACTCCAGGGCCACGGCCCCGTTGAACAACCGGCAGTCGCCGTAATCCTTGACGACCAGGGCCCAGACCTCGGGGTGACGCTCGCAATACGCCGCGACGTCCTCCGTGGTCATGACCATGAAGGCCGTCGAGAGCGCATCGGCCACGGCCGCCGCGGGATGCGAAGCCCAGGCCGCCAGGTGGCCGCCCGCGGGAAGGCCGGTCCTCGGGTCAAGAACGTGCGTCCCCTTGACCTCCGTGCCCGATCCGCTGAGCGCCCGGCCGCGGAGCCGGAAACTATCCGGAATGCCGGGGCAAAGCCATTTGCCCCCCACCCCCACCGGCCAGCCCCTCTTCGGATCGCAAGCCCCCGGGGCCGTCCCGATCGCGATTGCCGTGCTCGTCCCGCCGTGGATGAGGGCGTTCTCGACGCTCCAGTCGGCAAGGACCTCCAGCACCCGGTCCAGGGCGTAGCCTTTGCCGATGCCGCCCAGGTCCAAGTCCAGAAGGCTGGGCCCCCCGGCTTCCGCGTCAGGCAGGCGGGCTTCGAACCCCCTGGACGTCCGGACGAGATCGAGCGAAGGGGGCGTCTCGCGCCCCTTATATTTTACCAGAGCCCGGGCGTTGATATCAAAGGCCCCGGCCGTGGCCCGCCGGGCCTCCTCGGCCAATGCCAGGCATTCGAACGTCTCTACGCCGACAGCAAGCTTTTGGCCTGGCTCAAGACGGTTGATCCTTGAGATCTCACTCGATGGATCGAAACGATTGAAGAGCCTCTCGATGCGGTCGATCTCCATGAAAACGGCCCGGGCGGCCTGGCCCGAATACTCCTCCTCATGGCCGCCCACCATGACCTCGAACAGGGTCGCCATGGCGTGGTGCGTGAAGCGGTCGACGGCCTGGAGGTCCTGAGCCATCAGCCTTTCCGGGGAAGCATTCCGAAGTCAAAATAGACCATGACCAAGAGCAAGGCGGCCAGGGCGCCATACCTGTGAAACTCGAGGAGGGGGGTCTGGGCCCGGAAAGAAAAATACGGCAGCATCGAGGCGAGGGCCGTGACGACAAGGCAGAGTCCTGCCGCCGCGAACATCCAGAACAGGGTCGTCAGGATTCCCTGCCTGGGTAATTTCCTGAGGACCGGGAAAAAGTCGCATTTCTCAGACCCCGGATCGCCCGAGCCCGGGCGGAATGCCCCGGCCCTGAGGATGAGTGCCCCGGCCAGGCTTACGGCGAAGAGCCCGCCGGCCATGACGTGGCAAAGGAGCGGGACGCCGAACATCCCCCGCGGCACGAAGACCGCGAAGAAGAACCCGCTCGCGGCGCAATAACCGAAGCTCACGACAAGGGCCGCGAAGATCCATTGCCTCCAGCCGGGGTAGTTCTGCCCGACCCAGGTCCGGTAAAAGACCCGGGCTCTGATCAGGAAGCCGGATTTGATGAAGCTCCTCATCCCGTCCCCGAGCCAATCCCCATACGCGCCCGCCAGCGCGAAAAGGTCGCGTTTATCGACGGACGGCGTTCCCGCAAGGAACCGGAAGAACGTGAGCTTGAAGGCAAGCCCCAGGACGGCGAGGACCGTTATGATGATGAAAAGCATGGGCGGTTATCTCCTCTTTTCGATGAGCCCCGAGGCCCTGCCGAGAGCGAGCAGGACCGCGATGAGAAGGATGGCGCCGATGACGAGGGAGGCCGCCAGCAGGACCACCTTGAACAGAGGTCGCGCTGTGAACGAGAGTCCGAACAAGAAGTGATACGGCTTGCCCAATCCCATGAACGAATGGGCCGAGCGGACCTCGACCCGCGAGGTCCTGAGCGGCCCATAGCCTTTGACCTTGCCGAAGAGAAAGCGCGAGCCCGTCTTGTGGCAGTCCATGCAGCCGTTCGTGCCGAGGGCCATCCGGGCCGGCCGCACCTCGTGGGCCAGGGGCCAGGCGACGGGGTCCGCGGCTTCATCCCTTCGCGCTTCGAGGTTTCCTTTCTTGTCGAGATAGAACGCTTTGCCGCTCGAGATATAAACATGGTCCTTCCCCAGCGTCTGAAGCACCATCCTGACCTGTTCTTCGGTCAGGGTCTGGTCCGTCCCGGTCAAGGTCAGGACCGCCCGCCGGGCGAAATCGGGAAAAAGCGGTTCGTTCTTACCGTCTTTGAGCCAGGCGAGTTTCGGCTTCTCCGATGGGGCCGGATTCTCTTTTTTCTCCACGTAACCGTTCGTTATCCGGTAAAGGGCCTTCCTTATAAGGAGGACGGGTTCGCCCGGCGCTCCCGGCATTGCACCCAGGGCCAGAAGCACCCGCTGGGCTTGCGCTTCGGCGTCCGGATTCGGCTCCCGGGCATCCGGATCGAACTCCGGCAGCAAGGGCAGGACCTTGCCTTCTTTCCGGACCGCCCAAAGGAGGTCGTCCGCTGGCGCCTCACCCGGGTAGGCCGAAACGTCCAGGACTCCGTCCAGGTTCAATTCATAGACCCTCCCGGCCATGACCATGACCGGTGTCCCCCCAAGGTCCGGAATATTGAACAGCGCTATTAGGACGCGGGCGACGCTCTCCGCCGCGTTCAGGGTGTCGCCGGCCGCGGCCAGGACCCGGTCGGGCGTGAGGGGAACGAACTTGCCGTCTTTCGCTTCCGCCCAATACGATGGCCACGTCAGGCGGTGGGGGGCAAGTTTCTTGTTCGTGCCCCGGATATAGACCGGTTCGACGATGGCCGGCATGTCCGTGGCCCAGCGGGCGATCCCGAAAACGCCCAGCCGGTTGGCCCGGGACGTGCGGACGCGGGCCGGCTCCTCGGCAGGCAGAGGCCCGGAATGGCAGACCGTACAGCTCAACCTCTCGAAGTGGATCTTCGGAAATCCGTTATGCTTCGGGAACGGGGCGCCAAGCCTCCCTGAGAACCCTTTCCCGCCTTTCTCCGCCTCCTTCCCGAGGTGGCAACCGGCGCAGGTGAATTCCTTGTTCGCGGGCCCGTCGTTGTCCCTGGATTCTCCCTCATAGCCCCGGACCATATCGTGCCCGATGCCGTTCCTGTGACAGCTCACGCACACGAGACCGGAGGCCGTGTGGACGTCCCCGTCGAACTCATGTTTCTCTGTGCCGATGGGCACGGTGGAGTGACAGGCCAGGCAGCGGCTGTCTTCGGGCTTGTAGGCGATGTCGAGGAAGGCTTTGTGCTTGCTGTCGAAAAAGGCCGGGTCGTAGCGGACCGACGGCACGATCGCCCATTCTCTATCGTCGGGATCGGGGCCGTCGAAAAGGTCCCAGGTCGCGGCGAGTCGCGAGGCCATTCCCCCGACCTCACCCAGTCCGGCCGCGGCCGCGGCCGCCCAGCGGAAATTCTGCCTCATCACCTGCCTCGCCCATTCGCTCGGGTCCTGGAGACGCGAGGCGTTGTGGCATCCCATGCAGTTGATCTCAAGCTTGCCGGAAACGTTCCAGCGGGACCCGGGCGTGATGTCCTTGTCGGCGGGCTCGGCGACACCGCCGCCCGGGAGATGCCTCCCGAAGAGGACCGTGAAGTCCCAATCCGTGAGCCCCACGTCCCTGGGGTCCCAAGTGCCCTTCCACTTCCGGTAGGAAAGCGGCAGCATCGTCCCGGTCTTCTCGTCCGCCCAGATCCACGGCTCCCCGGGACGTCCCGCCGGCCTGCCGGCATCCGTCGCGTTGAAATGGAGGCCCTGGCGGACCTGGTCGTAGACGTGACAGGGAGCGCAGGTATACCTGGCCGAGAAAGGCAAAGGATAGGATTCCGTCGGAATGATCTCCTCGTTGAGCTCGTCCTTGAGCGGGATCCTGTGGACGGGTAAGACGCGGCTCCCGTCCCATTTGATGTGCTGGTCGTCGGCGGATAAGGCCATCGCCAACAAGCCAGCGGAGATCGCCACCATAAAAAAAGATAGGGGACATGTTCTAAATCTCTTGATTTGGTACGTGTCCCCGTATTTCTCAATTCTCTTGATCTGGTACGTATCCCCGTCTTTTTTCTCAAGAAAAGACGCGACCAGCATATGCCGGGCAATGATCGTTCTATGCGCGAAGGTCATGGGTCCTACGCCTTGAATTGTTCCGGCCGGAACCGGATCAAGCTCCGGTTCTTCACGGCCTCGTTGACCTTGAGGACGGCCACGGCGCTTTCGTAGGCGATCCCGGCCGGGCAGCTCAGCGGCGTCCCGTTCCTGACCGCGCTGAAGAAGTTCTCGAGGTGAGGCTGGTGGGCGGGCTTGGCCAACTCCACGGGAAGCGGCCAGCGGCCCGTCTCGGCCGTCACCCGCACATCGAGGAAGATGTTGCGGGTCTCGAGCTTCTGGATGGGGGCCGCCTCGGTGAGGAGGAGTCCGTCCTTGACGAGGGAATCCCACTCCGGGGCGTGGGCCTCCCTCAAGGCCCAGTTGCCGCGCTGGGGAACCTCGGAGATGACCAGCGACCCGTCGTCGCCCATGAACGTTTCGTAGAAGCCGCCGTGGGCGGTCGTCGTCTGGACCTGGTAGAAGGCGCGAGCCGCGCCCTCCTTCGTCTCGAACTCAAAGATGGCCATGGCGTTGTCGAACCATTCGCGGTTCTTGTAATAGTCGACACCGCCGCTGGCGACGACCGAGGCCGGATTGACGCCGAAGACCCAGCTGAAGAGGTCGATCTGATGCGAGCCCAGGTCGACGATCGGCCCGCCGCCGAACTTCCTGTACCAGCGCCAGTTACGGAACTCGACCATGGAGTCATAGCCGTACTTCAGGAGCACGGCCTGGCCCATGACGTATTTCTTGGGCCAACCGAGCATGTCGGCCTTGGACCGGTTCCACTGGGCGTAGGCCAGGTTGACCCGGCCGAGGAGCCGCTTTTCGCGCATGAGGCGATCGATGGCGTGGACGTAACGGGGGTTCGAGCGCCGCTGGTGGCCGATCTGGAGGAGCTTCTTCGTCCGCCGGGCGGTGTCGACCATGGACCGGGCCTTTTCGAGCGAGTTGGACATCTCCTTCTCGCAGTAGACATGGAGGCCGGCCTCCAAGCAGGCGTTGGCATGTTCGGCGTGCATCCAGTCCGGGGTGGCGACGATCGCGGCATCGAGCCCCGGCGCCTTGGCCAGCATGTCCCGGTAGTCTTCGTAGGCGACCGGGTTCTGACCGTATTTCCTGAGATAACCCGAGGCGTACTGCCGGCTGTATTCCCAGATATCGCACAAGGCGGCGATTCGGATGCCGGGGATGCGGAGGCAGGATTCGAGGAGGACCCGCCCCTGCTCGCCCGTCCCGATGATGCCTATCCGGACCTCGTCGGCGGACTTAAGCTCCGCCCCTCCCGGCTTCTGCCCGGCCGTCTGGTCTGCCAGCGAAGATCCGGCGAGCGCTATGCCCAGCCCGGCCGTGGCCGAAGACCTGATAAAGTCGCGCCGCGTCAGTTTGTCATTCTTCCTAGGATCGGACGGATCGTTCATGTTGGCCTCTATTTTTTCATGTTCTTATCGAACGCCACGGCCGCGGGAGCAAAATTCATCGACCGGACGAACTCGAGGGACTCCTTCGCCCCGAACTCTCGGTCCATCCCGTTGTCCTCCCACTCGACCGAGAGCGGCCCGCCATAACCGACGGCGTTGAGCTCACGGATGATGGCATCGAAGTCGACATCGCCATGACCGAGGGAGCGGAAGTTCCAGCCCCGCCTCAGGTCGCCGAACGGAAGATGAGAGCCGAGGATCCCGGCCTTCCCGTCCCGTGTCACGGCGACGTCCTTCATATGGACGTGGTAGACGCGGTCGGGGAACTCGCGGATGAAAAGGTGCGGTTCGAGCCCCTGCCAGAGGAGATGGCTGGGGTCGAAGTTGAAGCCCAGGGCCGCCCGGCACTCGAACGTTTCCAAGAGGCGTTTCGCCGTGTAAAGGTCGAAAGCGATCTCGGTCGGATGGACCTCGAGGGCGAATTTCACCCCCTGTTCATCGAAAACATCCAGGATGGGCGTCCAGAGCTTCTTGATGGTCCCGAAGCCTTCCTTGACCATCTCCTCGGTGGTCGGCGGGAAGGAATAGAGGAACTTCCAGATGGGCGAGCCCATGAAGCCGTTCACGACGTAGCAGCCCATGGCCCGGGCCGCCCGGGCCGAAGCCTTCATCTCCTCGACAGCCCAGGCGCGGATCCTCTTGGCGTCGCCCTTGACCGCGTCCGGCGCAAAGCCGTCCAGCCGCTTGTCGTAGACGTCGCCGACACACTGGCCGGCCAGGTGGGCGCCCAGGGCCCAGCATTGGAGGTTGTATTTCTTGAGGACCTGGAGCTTCCTTGCGGCGTAGGTCCGGTCGGAAGCGGCCTTCCGGACGTCCATGTGGTCGCCCCAGCAGGCGATCTCCAGACCGTCGTAGCCCCACGCGCTCGCTTTTCTACAGACCTCCTCGAACGGGAGATCGGCCCATTGTCCCGTGAACAGCGTTACCGGCTTTGCCATCCGTCCCTCCTTAAAATTCAACCCAGACCGCGCCCTTGGCGGAGCTTTCGACGCATTTCTCGATGAACCTCACGCCCCGCAAACCGTCCTCGAGACCTGGAAAATCCAGATCATCGGCCGTCAGCAGCTCGCCGCCCAACTTCTTGCCGAGCGCCGTGAGGAACGTCGAATAGAGGTTCGCGAAGCACTCGAAATAGCCCTCCGGGTGGCCGGAGGGAAGGCGCGAAAGGGACTGGGCCCGGGAGTACATTTTGTCCCGGCCGCGGGAGAGGATCTCGGTGGGCTTGTCGATTGTGGAGGTCCTGGCATGATTCGGGTCCTCCTCGGCCCACTCGAGGGAGGCTTTCTCGCCGTAGATCCGGACCCGAAAGCCGTTATCGTGGCCGACCGCGATCTGCGAGCTCCAATAAAGCCCCTTGGCGCCGCCCTTGTAGTTGATCATGATGGAGGCGTTGTCGTCGAGGACACGGCCCTCGCCGATCTTGTCGAGCCGGGCGCAGAGGGATTCAATTTCGAGCCCGGTCAGGTGCGCGACCATGTGCTCGATGTGGGAGCCGATGTCTCCGACGCAGTTCGACGCGCCGGCCCGGGCCGGGTCGGTCCGCCAGGCGGCCTGCTTCTGGCCCGTCCTCTCAAGGGGCGTCGCCAGCCAGTCCTGCGGATACTCGGCGGCGACGAAGCGGATCGCCCCCAACTCGCCCCGGGCGATCATTTCCCGCATGTGCTTGATCATGGGGAAAGCCGAATACGCGTAGGTGACGCAGATCAGGAGGTCCTTCCGAGCGGCCAGGCGGGCGAGCGCTTCGGCGTCGCGGCTGGTCGTTGTCAGGGGCTTGTCGCAGACGACGTGAAAACCGTTCTCGAGGGCGAGCTTGGCGATGGGATAATGGGTGTTGTTGGGCGTGACGATCGTGAGGAAGTCCGGCCGGTCCTTCCTTTCGGCCTCGGCCGGGATCATCTCGCCGTAGCTCCTGTAGAGGCGCTCTTTATCGAGCCCCCGGAACTCTCCTGTTTCCAGGGTGTTGGCGTAGGATTGAGAGAAGCAGCCGGCCACGAGCACGGCTTTGCCGTCCATGGCGAT
>JALHVH010000263.1 GCA_022867105.1 Candidatus Aminicenantota bacterium | reverse complement strand
GACCAATGGCTCAGCGAGGGCATGGCTCAGTTCGCGGCCGCCCTTTACCTGCGGAAGCGGTACGGGGAAGAGGTCTACGCCTCGATCCTGAAGAGGTTCTCCCAGTGGACCGAGAAGAAGTCCCACAAGGGGCCGATATCCCTGGGGTCACGCCTGAGCTTCTACGATTTCGACGCCTACCAGGCGATCATCTACGACAAGTCGGCCCTGGCCCTGAACATGCTCCGCGAGATCCTCGGCGACGAGGCCTTCTTCAAGGGCCTCCAAGACTTTTATGGGACCTATAAGTTCGGGGCGGCACGGACAGGACAGTTCCGCGATATCATGGAGAAAGTCTCCGGAAGGGACCTCAAAGGCTTCTTCCAAGGATGGTTCTTTTCCTATGAGCTGCCCGAGGTCCGGGTGTTCACGATGGAAGAAAAGATAGGCGGGGAGGATGTGCTCCTCGTCAGGATCGCGCAGGCCAAGGGGCCGTTCGTCTTCCCTCTTTGGATCGAGTGGCGGAGCGGGGGAAAGGTCTTCCGGGAGAAGGTCGTCGTGGACGCCCCGAACCAGGAGTTCAGGTTGAAGCTCTCCGGAAAGCCTTCCAGGATCCGTGTCAATCCCGACAAGGCCGTTCCGGGCAAGTTCACCTGAGGGCGCGGCTTTTTCCCCTGATTTCGTCGGACGTGACCGCAGGGACGTCATCCCGTATTGTCGACGTCGATCTCGAGGCGCTTGATCATCTCGTTGAGCGTCGTGGGCTTGACCCCCAGCATCCGGGCCGCCTTTCTCTGGACTCCCTTGGTCTTCTTGAGCGCCGTCAGGATGATCTTTTTCTGGTAATACCGGTTCCGCTCCTTGAAGTCGAGCGGGCCCTCCAGCGATTCCGGGCGCTCTTCTTCCGCCGCTTCGTCCCTGAGGAAGAAGGGCGGCAGGGAGCTCCGGGTGATGATCCTGGATTTGGAGAGGACGACGGCCCGCTCCATGAGGTTCTCGAGCTCCCGGACATTGCCCGGCCAATTGTATTCGTCGAGGATCTCGAAGACGTCCTCGCTGATCCCCATGATCTCCTTCTTATTTTCGCGGCTGTAGACGTCGATGAAGTGCTTGGCCAGAAGGGGGACGTCCTCCTTGCGGTCCCGGAGAGGCGGGAGTTCGATCTTGATGACGTTCAGGCGGTAGAAGAGGTCTTTGCGGAAGGCCTTTTGCCGGATGAGATCTTCGATGTCCGCGTTCGTAGCGGCGACGATCCGGACGTCGACCTTGATGGTCTTCGTCCCCCCGAGCCTCATGAACTCTCTCTCCTGGAGGACCCGCAAAAGCTTGGCCTGGGTCTCGATGTTCAGAGAGGAGATCTCGTCGAAAAAAATGCTCCCCTTGTCCGCCGCCTCGAACAGCCCCTTCTTAAGCGTCACGGCGCCGGTGAAGGCCCCCTTGACGTGGCCGAAGAGGTGGCTTTCAAGAAGGTCGGGAGGGAGGGAACCGCTGTTGACGATGATGAAAGGGAATTCCGACCGGTCGCTGTGCTGGTGGATGGCCCGGGCCACAAGCTCCTTGCCCGTCCCGCTTTCCCCCTGGAGGAGGATGGTGCTCCGGGTCGGGGCGGCGGCCTTGACGAGGTCGAAGACGTTCTTCATGACCTTGCTCTTCCCGATGATGTTCTCGAAGCCGAACTTCTGCCGGAGCTCGTCCTTGAGCCGGACGTTCTCGTCCTGGAGACGCTTGTGCTCCAGGGCCCTGTCGATGGTCATCAGGAGGTCGTCGTGCTTGAAGGGCTTTTGGATGTAGTCGAAGGCGCCTATCTTCATTGCGGAGATGGCCGACTCGACCGAGGCGTAGGCCGTGATGATGATGACCATGGCCAGGGGATCGATCCTCTTGATACGCTTGAGGACCTCGATGCCGTCCAGCCCGGGCATGAGCAGGTCCAGGAGGATGAGGTCGAAAGCTTGGGAGGAGTGCTTGGCGAGCGCTTCCTCGCCGGACATGGATGGCTCGACCTCGTAACCTTCCGAGGTCAGGAGCTGCCCCAGGACGTCGTGGATGATCGGCTCGTCGTCGATGATGTGAATGATCCCTCGTGCGGACATGGTCACTTCCTTTTTGCGGATGGGTCTTCGGTCTTGCGCACGTGCAAGTCCATGGGGATGACGATGGTGAAGCTCGTCCCCTTCCCCGGATCGCTTTCCACCTGGATCCGGCCTTCATGCTCTTTGATGATGGCGTAGCTGATGGACAGCCCGAGCCCCGTCCCTTTCCCGACGCCCTTGGTCGTGAAGAAGGGGTCGAAGATGTGGGAGAGGTGTTCGGCCTTGATCCCCGTCCCCGTATCCGTGATCCTTACGGCTGCCTCCCGTCCCGCCTGGGACAGCTCGATCCTGAGCTTCCCGCCTTGGGGCATGGCGTCCAGGGCGTTGAGGATGATGTTGATGTAAACCTGCTGGAGCCGTTCTCCCTGGGCATAGAGGGGGGGGACGGGGGCGAGGACGAGCTCCAGTTCGATGTTCATGTTTTTCAGTTTGTAATCGATGAGGGAGATGATCTCCTGAAGGCTCTCCTTCAGGTCGACGCGCTGGAAGGAGGAATCCGACGGGTTCCTGGCGAAGTTCAGGAGGTTCTTGATGATCCTCCCCACCCGGTCCGTCTGCGTCTCGATCTTCTCCAGGATCTGGGCGTAGTGCGGATCGGTGAGCTTCTTCTGGAGCATCTGGACGTAGCTCGAGATCCCGGTCAGGGGCGTGTTGATCTCGTGGGCGACACCCGCCGAGAGAAGGCCGATAGAGGCCAATTTCTCCGACGTCAGCAGCTGCTGCTGGAGGCTGATCTTCTCGGTGATATCCTCGAAGACGATGATGGTTCCGTAGGGCTTCATCTGGTTATCGAGAAGGGGGGTCTTGGCGATGTCGAAGATCCTCTTCCTCTCGCCGGGGAGATCCATGCCGAGCTCGGTCAAGGGTCGGAAGTCCTGACTGGTGTCGGTCGGGAAGATGGCCGAGTAATTCTTCGCCCCCAGGACGTCCGTCAGCCTGCGGAGGAGGGCGCTCTCTTTTTTCAGCCCGAATTGGGCCTCGAGGACCCTGTTCCAGCCGATGATGGTCCCCGTTTGGTCGACGACGGCAACGCCCACGGTCAGGCTCTCGATGATGTTCTCGCTGTAATCCTTGAGCCTTTGCATCTCCAGAGTCCGGACGCTCTCCTGGTTGTAAAGGTAGGCGTTCTCGAGGGCCAGGGCAACGGAGGGGGAGATGGTCGTTAGGAGTTCCCAGTCCTCGCTGGTGAGGTAGGTCCCGTCCTGTTTCCGTCCCATGGCCAGACAGCCGACGATCTTCTCTTCGACCCGAAGGGGCAGGAAATGGTAGAAGCCGAAGGGGATGAACCGCTCGATCTGCTTCTGGACGCCCTTCCGGTCCTGGAGGGAGTAATAAGAAAGGTAGTCGCTCTCCCGCATCTGTTCGAAGAAGGGCTCGTCGAACGTGAGAGAAGGAGGGACCGACACCGCCTCTCCCCAGCTCCGGAGGAGCCGGAACGTGCGGGGGTCTGCGTCCTCGGCCAGAAGGAGGGCGATCGTCCGGAGGGAGAGGGCGTTGGCGATCGAGTTCAGCAGGGAGTGGGACAGGTTCTGGAGGTCCCGCTCCCTGCTGAGCTCCTTGCTGATGAAGAGAAGCGTTTTCCGGTATTCGTAGCTCCTCCTATAGATGGCCCGGTCGAGGAGCGTTTGAACGAGCTTCTTCAGCGGGGTGAACAGGGAGGCGCCGAGGATGATGGCCAGGACCCCGAGGATGATGGCATTCAACCTGTTCTCGGAGAAGATCCTAGTTTGGGAGCTGACGACGTAGTAAACGAGGGCGATGACGAAGAACGCGACGATAAGGGTGACTGCCTTTTTGAGGAGGATCTCGAAATCCATGAGCTTGTAGCGCGATATGGAGTAGGCGAAGGTCAGGGGGATGAGGGCCTGGAGGAGGACGGTAAGCTCGGCGGGAGTCGACGGGGCGCGGCCGGCCAGGAACGGAACGGCGTAGAAGACGGTGAACGGGACAACACCCATTCCCAGCCCCGAAACGATGAACTTGAGCTGCTTCTTGATGAAGACGCTCTGGGGGCGCCGGGAACTGTGGATGACGGTCGCCAGGGTGATGAGGGTGAAGGCCGTGAAATGAAGGAGGTCCAGGCGCTCGAGTCGGGCCTGGAACCGGAGGGCTTCGGCGTCTGTCCATCCCCGGGACAGGACGACGTGAAAGAGGGCCCTCGTCCCGAGAAGGAGCGCTCCAGGCAGGTAGACCAGGAAGAGAACGGACGGCCTGTGCTTGACGAACTTTTTCCGCTGGGGGAAGATCAGAAAAAAATGGAGGAGAAGAGGCGGAAAGACAAGAAAGCCGGCCTTGTCGATGATGTAGAACAGGCTGTCGAGAAGGTCCAGGTTCCCCGTCGGCGAGAACGTATAAAAGGAATAAAAGGCCAGGGTCAGGAGATAGAAATAGACATACGGCAGGGAGTGACGCCGGCGGGAGTTGAAGAAGACGATGATTCCGATGACCAGGGCGGTCAAACCCACCAGGGCCAGGTAGAAGTAGACCAGGTTGACGCCCTTCTTCTGGAGATAGAACGACGGCGTGATGATCTCGCCCTCCCGGCCGATCTGGTAGCTGACCTTCTGGTCCGCGTCCCGGGCGATCCAGAGGGTCTTCAGGAGGTCGATCTTGGTCTTGATGGGAATGTTGTTGATGGAATAGAGGACGTCCCCCTTCTTGATGCTGGCCAGGTAGGCCGGGCTGTTGACCTCGACCTTGAGGGCCGTGAGGCCGTTGGGCTTTTCCCCCCAGGTCACCCCGTCCGTGGGTTCTTTCCAGGTGATGTTCTTGTAAACGTTGATGGCGCCCAACGTGACAAGGACAAGCACGGGAGCGAGGGCGAGGTAAAGTTTCTTGTTCATCCTGGCGGTGCCTATTTTAACCCGAATCGCTCGAAAAATCCAAAAAATTGAATCCTGGGTGTAAAAAAAATTAAAGACTAATCCAGGATATGCCGCAAACCCGCCCGGACCGCCCAACTGGCCCTCGACTGACGGAGCAGTCGTTTCATGATCAGGTCTTCCTTTAACCCGAGCGGTTTTCTCCCCCTGAGGAAGGTGCTCATGTAATCGAACTTGGGTTTCTGTTCCGGGAAGTCCTGGGGCGAGGCCGTGCGTCCGGGAGCCGGAGAACCGGAACGGGCGGGAATGGAGGCCGGGCTCAAGACGCAGAACACGAGGGCCAGGATGAAAAGGGCCCTCGATAAGGCTTTTCCGACCACTCTTATTAAATAGGGTAATCCGGGTCCGATGTCAACTTTCCTCCCGGAACCGGCGGGTCCCTAAAATTGCCGATAGAACGTGAGTCGGAATTCCGGGTATCACAAGAAGTCGGCGTCATCGCTTGCCGGCAATTTTTGGCGGGTCCCTCCCGTTTGACAATGGCCGACCTGTGGCCTAATATCTGCCCATATGCCCTATTATATTTGCCGCATGGCCGGCGAGGATGGACGGCTCCTGTCCCGGTCCGTTCTGGCGGCCTCCCCCGACGAATGCCGCAAACTTTGCGAGTCGGAGGGATTCTGCGTCCTTTCGGTGGCCCGCGACTGGAAAAAGGTCCAGGTCCGTACGCGGCTCTTCGGGAAAAAGGTCCGGGACAAGGACTTCATCCTTTTCAACCAGGAGCTCGTGGCGCTCATCAGGTCGGGCTATCCCATCCTCAAGAGCATCGAGACGATTGCCGGCCGCGTCGAGAATATCCATCTCAAGGGGCTCCTGCTCAAGGTCGAGGCGGACATCCGCTCCGGGAAGGCCCTCTCCGAGGCTTTCCTCCCTTACGAGGGCATGTTCTCGAAGGTCTACACGGCCTCCTTGATGGCCGGCGAGAAGAGCGCGAACCTGGCCGGGACCATCGCCCGTTACGTCCAGTATGCCAAGATCGTCTCCCAGACGAAGTCCAAGATCCGTTCGGCCCTGATCTACCCGACGCTCCTCATCATCTTTTCCTTCATCCTGGCGGGCGTCCTGATCAATTTCATCCTGCCCCGCTTCGCGACGTTCTACCAGGATTATCAGGCCGAGATGCCGGCCATCACGACCGCCCTCGTCTCCTTCGCCATGGCCGTGCGCCGCAACATCGTCCTCATCCTGTTTTTTCTGGCCATCCTGTTCCTGACCTTCCTGCGCTTCCGGAAGAACGAAGAAGCCCAGGTCGCCTTCGACAGGTTCAAGCTCAAGATCCCCTACGGCCGGACCCTCTGGCGCGAATCCGGGGTGTCGCTCTTCAGCCGGACGTTGAGCCTGCTCCTCGAGGCGGGCATCTCGCTTCTCTCGGCCATCGGCATCGCCTGCCAGGCCGTACCGAACACGTTCCTCGTCCGGAGCATGAAAGGAGTGCCCGACTCGATCAAGAACGGCTTGAGCCTGACCGAATCCCTGGCCGGCACGGCGGTCTTTCCCGGGCTGGCCCTGGACATGGTCCGGATCGGCGAGCACTCGGCCAACCTCCAGGGCATGCTGGCCGAGGTGGCGGACTTCTACGATGAGAGGATTCGTGCTAGAATCGACACGCTGGTCTCCTTGATCGAGCCCATCGTCATCATCTTCATGGGGCTCGTCGTGGCGGGGATGCTCCTGGCGGTCTATCTTCCGATCTTCAACATCATCAGGGTGACCCGGTGACGGAAGGAACGGCTGACGACGATGAATAAAGGGGAACACGAACGCCTCATCAGGGCCGAGGAAAAGGAGGGCCGGAAGCTCGCCGAGCGCTACCGGATCCCCTACATCGACCTTGAGTCGTTCAGTCTGGACCGCGACCTCATCCGGTCGTTCCCCGTGGACTTCCTCTACCGCCTGAACTTCGTGCCCATGGAGGACGACGGCGCCTCCGTCAAGGTGGCCATCGCCGACCCGTCCGACATCGCTACCATGGACGCCATCGAGTCCTTCTTGGGCAAGAAGGTCCAGGTCTTCGCCGCCTCCAAGAGGGCGATCCAGGAGGCCCTCCGCAAGAGCGAGACCGCCCTCCAGGTCCTCCGGGACGCCACTGAAGGCTTCATCATGCAGGTCGTGGAGAAGGAGAGCGGCGAGCAGGAGGACGTCATCTCCATCGAGAAGCTCGCCGACCAGGACGGCTCCATCATCAAGCTGGTAAACACGATCATCT
>JALHVH010000262.1 GCA_022867105.1 Candidatus Aminicenantota bacterium | reverse complement strand
CCTCTCAGGCCGAAATCTTGATGCGGTGCTAAAAACGGCCGGGATCTCGAAATATCGGCTGGCGAAGGATCTTGGTATCAGTTACCGGATCACTCAGTACTGGGCGAAGGGGAGACGCCCATCACCGCCAATGGCGGAGCGGGTCGCAGCGTATCTCGGCATCCAGGTTACCCCGGTTGATGACCACGCCGCCATTCTGCGCCGGCTCGAACGAATAGAAAAGCGTCTGAGAATCAAGAAAGAGGAATCATGAGCCGTCCGAAATCTGCGGCGACAATCCAGCGGGAGCGAGACCGTGCCGCCCGCAAAAAAGAACGCGAACGAAAGCAAGCGGAGAAGGAGCGCGACCAGAAGATTCGTGAAGAGCGCCGCGAGCGAAAGCAAGCGGAGCAGAAGGTCAAGCGGGAAGCTCGGCGCAAGAAAAAACTCACCCGGGAAAGCGTTGAGCGGAACGGCGTCCCGAAGGTTCAGTCCGCCGGCGAAGAGCTCGGGTTTCGCGATGCCGTTGCCTGTTCGCCGCTCATGGACTGCAAGAGATGTCACGCGATCGTGCATGAACTTTACGGCACGCTCTGCGAGCGTTGCCATTACGGAAAGGAGGTGAATGACCAGGACGAAAAAGAACTGAAGGCACGGGGAAACAAGGCCGTCCCCGGGAATGGGGACGGGGGTTGTGGAACTAAAGCCCTTGCGGGCCAACTTTCGCTTTTAATATAGGGCGCGACGGCCGGCGTGTCAAGGACAAAAAGGAGAAACAGACAAAATGTCGAAAGAAACTAACGGGAAAATCACGGGCGGCGAAGCCCTGGATGAGCGTTCTGTCACATCGGAGATGAGTCTCATCTCCATCCCGGAACGCGGGATCTCTATCGAGAAGGAGCTTGCCGCAATCGAGAAGAACGTCGAGTTCTATAACAAGGTCAAGATCATCGCGCTCAAGATGACTAAGGCCTCGGACTGGGTGGACCTCGGCGGCAATCCTTACCTCATGGACCGCGGGACCGAGAACGTCGCGGTGGCTTTCGGCGTGGATGTCTCGGACGTCCGGCTGTCGATGGAGTGGGCAGAGGATGCGAAGGGCCGATACTATTCATTCATCGCGGCAGGAAAAGCCTACTCGAAGAAGCTCGGGCGGTATGTCGAGGATATCGGCGTCTGCTCGCAGCGCGACAAGTTCTTCGGGAAGATCGGGGACAAGTTCAAGGAGATCGAGGAAGTCGACATGGCGAACATCCGCCGGAAGGCCGTCACGAACCTCTACAACCGCCTCATCAAGCGCGTCATCGGGCTCATGGGCGTCACGTTCGACGACCTCGTCCAGGCCGGGATAAAGAAAGAACAGCTCGGCAAGGTCGAATACAAGAGCGGTGCACAAAAGACGGACCTGTCGCCCGAAGGTAAGGACGCCAGGGCCAAGCTCTCGAACATGCTCCTCATGATGGCCAACAATGATAAGGCCCAAGTCGCCAAGCTCCTTGAGAAGTACTCATTCTGGACCGATGCTGAAAAGAAGGAGCACAAGGCGAACGACATCAACAAAATGTCAGAACGGTGGATCAACAGCACCTACGGCAAGGCCAAGGCCGACTACGAGAAGACGGCTGGTGGGCCGCGCGAACCCGGGCAGGACGGCTGACATGGAACTCCACGAGATCCCTAACATCCCCGAGATCCTCGATACCGAGACGGCAAAGAGGATCAAGTCCTGGCCTCATCCGAACAACCGCGCGTCCGAGGCGGGCCATCCGTGCGTCCGGTTCCTTGTGCTCTCCCGAACCTCGAACGAACTCAAAATTCTGCATGATGTCGGGCTCCAGAGAATCTTTGATGAGGGAAACCTCCACGAGGATGCGCTCATGCGCGAGATGCAGGATGCCGGGTTGCGCGTTATCGAACAGCAGAGGGCTTACGAATGGAAGAAATTCCAGCTCACAGGACGCATCGACGGCAAGCTCCCCGTTGATAGCTCCCGCATCCCGCTTGAGATTAAGAGCTCATCGCCGAACGTCTTCGCGGCGATCTGCGAACTCGCGCCGATCGACATGCTCAAGTCCAAGTTTTCCTGGATTCGCAAATACCCCGCACAGATGCTCCTCTACATGCTCATGGAGGGGGCCGAATACGGGCTCATGATTTTCAAGAACAAGACGACAGGCGAGAAGGTGCAGAAGATTTTCCGGCTCGAGGGCGAACTCCTCGAATATGCCGAGTCCATCCTGAAGAAGCTCGAGACGGTCAACGCCCACATCGACGAGGGGACCTGCCCGGACGCCGCGCTCATCGACGACTGCAAGGGGTGCGCCTTCTGCAAGACGGCGTGCTTCCCGGGGGCCGATTACGGGCCGGGGATCGACATCCTCCAGGATCCCGACCTCGAGGCCAAGCTCGACCGGCGTGGCGAACTCGAGGCGGGCGCGAAGGAATTCGACGCCCTGGACAAGGAGATCAAAGAAGGTTTCAAGGGCCGGCCGGGAGCCGTCGTGGGGCCCTGGCTCATCGAATCTTCCAAGCATGGGCGCCGCGGCGTCGATCTCCCTCCTGACATAAAAAAGCAATACGAGAAGATCACCGAATACTGGATCACGAAGATCGGGAGGTTGTGACCATGAACACGGACATCGAAAAACTCTCAACGGATTTAGCAACGCAAGCCACGGGGCTTACGGTCACGGATCAGGGATCGGCGAACAGGGCGACGGAACTCATCCTGATTGGAAAAGATGTCATCAAAAAAATCAAGACCTTTTTCGCGCCGATGAAAGAGTCTGCGTGGGCGGCGCATCAAGAAGTCGTCCAGAAGGAGAAGGCGGAACT
>JALHVH010000032.1 GCA_022867105.1 Candidatus Aminicenantota bacterium | reverse complement strand
TTCCTGGGTTTGGAACCCGGACAGGGAGCATCGGACCAGGTAGGACCCGGGGGGCAAGGCCGTGAAGTGGAATGATCCGGTCGCCGAGGTGACAATGGACTTGATTCCGCCGATAAGCGCCGGGCTGCTGATCTCAAGGGTCACGCCCGGAAGCAGTTCGCCCGTCTCGTCCTTGACCGTCCCCTGGATGCTTCCCGTCAGCCGTTGGGCATAGGCCGGGGAGGCGATGAGAGCCAGCACGACGCCGAAAAGAAGGAAAGCAAGAAATTTCTTGAACATGAGGAAACCTCCTACAATTTTTTTCGGATAAACCCTGACTTAGAATTACAATATAGGTTTTCGAAAGTCAAGGGATTAATCCGTAGATTGCCGATAGGATTCTTTCTTCTCAAGCGATGATGCTGACTTTTGATGATAACCTGAATTTTGACTCATGTCCTATCGATAATTTTGGGTGATCCGGCCGTCACCCAATTCGGCGCGCGCCGCTCATGTCTCGTTTTGACTGTATCCGGCTGTTTATGTTAAATAATGAAAGAAAACCGGCCCGTCTCTCGCGGCCCCCAAAGAGGGAAGAGGACGGAAACCCAGGAAGTCGTAATCGAAAGGAGGACACATGATCAAGAAGGATGGACGCCTGACCGGGGGGCGCGACTACCGGAAAATCCCTCTCTGGAAAAATGTCTCCAAGTCCGAATGGGACGACTGGAAATGGCAGCTTAAGAACAGGATCACCTCTGTTGATCAGTTGAAGCACGTCGTGGAGGTGACGGAAAAGGAACAACGGGAGGTGGACGGGGCCCTGAAGTCCCTCCGCATGGCGATTACACCCTACTACGCCAGCCTCATGGACGCCTCCGACCGGAATTGTCCCATCCGTAAAAGGGCCATCCCCACCGGCAAGGAAGTCAAGATCAGTCCCGAGGACATGGTTGATCCCCTCCATGAGGACGCGGAGTCGCCCGTCCGGGGGCTAACGCACAGGTATCCTGACCGTGTCCTTCTCATCGTCACGGACCAGTGCTCCATGTACTGCCGTTACTGCACGAGGCGGCGGAGCGCCGGCGAGACCGACCGGGCCCTGCCCAAAAGCGATATCCTGGCGGCCATCGAATATGTCCGGGAAACGCCCCAGGTGAGGGACGTCCTGATCTCCGGCGGCGACCCCCTGACCCTGTCGGACGGGTTCCTCGAGGATATCCTGCGGAGGGTTCGTCAGATCCCCCACGTGGAGATCCTCCGTCTGGGGACCGCGGCCCCGGTCGTCATGCCGCAGAGAATCACTCCCGGCCTGATCGCCATGCTCAAGAAATATCATCCCCTGTATATCAATGTCCATTTCAACCATCCCAAGGAGATCACGCCGGAATCCAAGAGGGCCTGCGAGATGCTGGCCGACGGCGGCTTCCCTCTGGGCAATCAGACGGTCCTCCTGAAGGGGACGAACGATTCTCCCATCGTCATGAAGAAACTCGTCCATGACCTGGTCCGGATCAGGGTCCGCCC
>JALHVH010000261.1 GCA_022867105.1 Candidatus Aminicenantota bacterium | reverse complement strand
ATCCGGTCGAGAACGTGAGGAACATTGGGATCATGGCCCATATCGACGCGGGGAAGACCACCACGACGGAGCGGATCCTCTTTTACACGGGAATCACTTACAAGATGGGAGAGGTGGACGAGGGAACGGCGGTCATGGATTGGATGGTCCAGGAGCAGGAACGCGGGATCACCATCACGTCGGCCGCCACGACCTGCTATTGGAATGGCCACCGGATCAACATCATCGACACTCCCGGGCACGTGGATTTTACCGCTGAAGTCGAGCGCTCATTAAGGGTTCTCGACGGAGCGATCGCGATCTTATGCGGCGTCGGAGGCGTAGAGCCCCAGTCCGAGACCGTCTGGAGACAGGCCGACAAGTACAGGGTCCCCAGGATCGTTTTTGTCAATAAGATGGACAGGGTGGGCGCCGACCCCGAGAGGGCGGTCGAGCAGCTGCGGACGAGGGTCGCAGCCCGGCCCTTGCCGGTCCAGATACCGATGGGTCGGGAGGACGATTTCCGGGGTGTTATCGACCTCATCGAGAGGAAAGAGATCGACTGGGGAAAGGACATCCTCGGGACGGATTTCGAAGTGAGAGAGGTCGCCGAAGAGAAACGGGACTTCGTCGAGAAAAAAAGGCAAGAGATGATCGAAACGATCAGCGAAACGGACGACTCCTTGATGCAGAAGTATGTGGACGGAGAGGAGATCTCCGTCCGGGAGATCAAGGGGGCCATCCGCAAGGGAACGATCGGGCTGAAGTTCGTTCCGGTCCTCTACGGGGCGTCCTTCAGGAACAAGGGAGTCCACCCCCTCCTGGACGCCATCGTGGACTACCTGCCCTCGCCCGTGGACATCCCGCCCGTCGTCGGGCGCCATCCCCGGACCCAGCTCCCCGAAACCAGATCGGCGTCGGACGGCGAGCCTTTCTCGGCGCTCGTCTTCAAGAGCATGAACGATCCGTTCCTCGGCAACCTGGCCTTCTTCCGGGTGTATTCCGGCAAGGCCCACCTGGGCTCCCTGATCTACAACTCCGCCAAGGACGAGGAGGAGAAGCTGTCCCGCCTCCTGGAGATGCACGCCAACAAGAGGAAAGAGATCAAGGAGGTTTACGCGGGCGACATCGCGGCCATGGGCTCCATGAAGAACCTGGCCACCGGGGACACGCTCTGTCTGAAGAGCCGCCCCATCGTCCTCGAATCGATCAGGTTTCCGGAGCCCGTCATCTCCGCCACCATCGAACCCCGGTCCAAGACCGACCATGCCAGGTTGGCCAACGCCCTGGCCAAGTTCACCAAGGAAGACCCGACCCTCAAGGTCATGCGGGACCCGATGACCGGGCAGACCATCCTCAAGGGCATGGGGGAACTCCACCTGGACATCATCATGGACCGCATGGAGCGGGAGTTCGGAGTCCAGGCCAACCTCGGCAAGCCGCAGGTCGCCTACAAGGAGACGGTCCAGGTCCCGGCCGAGGGAGAAGGGAAATATATCCGCCAGGCCGGAGGCAAGGGTCTGTACGGTCATTGCCGGATATCCATCGAGCCGATCGCCCGGGGCAAGGGCTTCGAGTTCGCGGACAAGACGAGGGGAGGTGTCATCCCCCGGGAGTTCATCTCCGACATCGAAACGGGCATCCGGGAGGCCATGGAAGCCGGCCTCGTGGCGGGTTTCCCCGTCACGGATCTGAGGGCCACCCTCCTCAACGGCTCGTACCACGAGGTGGATTCCAGCCCGATCGCCTACAAGATTGCGGGCTCCCTAGCCATGAAAGAAGCGGGCCGGAAAGCGAACCCCGTGATCCTGGAACCCATCATGAACCTCGAGGTCATCAGCCCGGACGGCTACCTCGGGGACATTTCGGGAGACATCAACTCCCGGCGCGGCCGCATCGAGGGCATGGAGCTCAGGGGCGGCGCCCGGGTCATCAGGATCTTCGTGCCCTTGTCCGACATGTTCGGGTACGCGACCGTGCTCCGGACCATCACCCAGGGCCGCGGCGTTTTTTCCATGGAGTTCCACCAGTACGAGAAGACGCCGGCGAACGTTCAGCAGGAGATCATCGCCCGGATCGAAGGGAGATCGCCCCTCGAGAGGCAGTGAATTTCACGGACACGATGAGAGTCATCAGGAGGTAAGTCATGGCCAAGGAAAAATTTATGAGGACGAAGCCGCATGTCAACGTGGGGACGATCGGGCACATCGATCACGGGAAGACGACGCTGACGGCGGCGATCACGAAGGTTTTGGCGACGAAGGGGCTGGCGCAGGCGAAGAGCTATGATGAGGTGGCGAAGGCGGACGCGAAGATGTTCCGTCGGGACGCGACGAAGATATTGACGGTGGCGTTGAGCCACGTGGAATACGAATCGGAGAAGCGGCACTACGCGCACATCGACTGTCCCGGGCACGCGGACTACATCAAGAACATGATTTCGGGGGCGGCGCAGATGGACGGGGCGGTGCTGGTGGTGTCGGCGGCGGACGGGCCGATGCCGCAGACGCGGGAGCACATCCTGTTGGCGCGGCAGGTGAACGTTCCGGAGATCGTGGTGTTCATCAACAAGGTGGACTTGGCGGACGATCCGGAGATTCTGGACTTGGTGGAGCTGGAGGTTCGGGAGCTTCTGACGAAGTACAACTTTCCCGGGGACAAGACGCCCGTGATCCGGGGGAGCGCGACGAAGGCGCTGGCGGACCCGTTGGGGGAGGGGGCGAAGCCGATCTGGGACCTGATGAAGGCGCTGGACGAGTTCATTCCGGAGCCTTTGCGGGAGGTGGACAAGCCGTTCCTGATGTCGATCGAGGACGTGTTTTCGATCACGGGGCGCGGGACGGTGGTGACGGGGCGGGTGGACCGCGGGGTGGTGAAGGTGGGCGACGAGGTGGAGATCGTGGGGCTCGGGGAGACGCGGAAGACGGTGGTGACCGGGGTGGAGATGTTCCGGAAGCTGTTGGACCAGGCGCAGGCGGGGGACAATGTTGGGACGCTGCTGCGCGGGGTCGGCAAGGAAGAGGTGGAGAGAGGGCAGGTGTTGGCGAAGCCGGGGTCGATCACACCGCACCGGAAGTTCAAGGCGGAGGTGTACTCGTTGACGAAGGACGAAGGGGGGCGGCACACGCCGTTCTTCACGGGGTACCGGCCGCAGTTCTATTTTCGGACGACGGACGTGACGGGGACGGCGAAGCTTCCGGCGGGGGTGGAGATGGTGATGCCCGGGGACAACGCGAACCTGGAGATCGAGCTGATCGCGGACGTGGCGATGGAGAAAGCGCTGCGGTTCGCCATCCGCGAGGGCGGCCGGACGGTGGGCGCCGGGACGGTCACGGAGATCCT
>JALHVH010000260.1 GCA_022867105.1 Candidatus Aminicenantota bacterium | reverse complement strand
TGGGCGACAACCGGGACAACAGCGCGGACAGCCGCTACTGGAGCTTCCTCCCCCTGGACAACATCAAGGGGCGGCCGTGGGTGATCTACTTCTCCTACAAGGCCGAGCGGGATGCCTGGCAGAAGACGGGCCTCCAGGACAGGCTCAGGAAGTTCGCAAGCTTTCTCCCCAAGGCCCGCTGGACCCGGATGCTCAAGGTCATCCACTAAACCGCTTAACGACTTTTTATCTCGGTCTCTTCATACGACCCGATGTAGAAGATGGGATTCTCTTCCGTGAAATCCCGGGCGAAGACCGGGCTCTGGACGATGCCGTCCATGTCCTTGCCCACGGGAAGCCCGAGGAAATAGAGGATGGTCGGCGCGATGTCCATGATCCTCATTCCCTCCACGGTGTTCCGCTTCTCGATCCCCTCGCCGTAAAAAAAGACGACGCCGGCCGGAGTATCCTCGTGGTAGGCCGAGACGTCCGGGTTCCCGAGGATCCATTCCACGAACCGTTTCCAAAGGGGGAGGGGCTCCACCCCGAATGAAGAATAAACGACGAGCAGCTCGTCGTCCTTGAGGGAGGCGAGGTACTTGCCGATGAGCTGGTCGTAATACTCGTAATACCGGGTGATCAGCGGTCCGTACCTGTTGATATCCTCCTGGTTGATGCTGCCGAATTGTTCGGGATGGCTATACTTATAAAAATAGGCTTCGACCGTATTCAGCCCGTCGAGCAGGAGGTGGAACAAATCCGGCTGCCTCCGGCCCTTCTCCGCGAAGGCCGAATCTTCGCGCTCCCAATCCTTGGTGAATGCGTCGCGGGCAATTTTCAACAGGCGGCTCCTATCCGACGGCTCGACCTTGAAGGTGAGGCCGAAGGCTTTTTCGGCCCGGGGGGCGGGATTCTCCCGCGACGCCCGGACCGGGAAGTCCAGGTCGAGGGCGCTCGAACCGTTGGCCTCAATGATGAAGTCCAGGTCTTTGGCCGCGCGGGGGGGAGAGCCGGGAAGGGCTTTCAGGAGGCCGAGCCGGACCATTTGTCTGAAGAGGATGAAGCGGGGCGTCACGTCCAGCCGGTATGTCCCGTAGAAGAGGCGGTAGGAGTTGAGGGACAATTGGCGGTGCTTGGCGGGGAGCTTGCCGGTCATGAGCGAGTGGTTGAGGATGAAGGACTCGGTCGGCGAGATGGTCTCGAGCCTTCCCCATGTCCCGCTCTCCACGAGCCAGGAAAAGTTCGGCAGCCGGCCCTCCGCGATCAGGGGAAAGATGAGGTTCAGGCTCAGGCCGTCGAGGCCGACGAGGACCACGTTCCTGTCGATCTTCCTGGCCTCCAGCCGGCCCGCCCTGGCGTCCGCCCGACCCGCCGGATACTTGGCCCTTTGGCCGACGGCGAACACCGATCCCAGGGCGAAGACCAGGAAATAGACGGTGAGCGGCATGATCTTCTTCTTGTACTTTCGGGTAGCGTAGAGAGCCGCGCCCGCGAGAGCCGCAAGGGCGGCCAGGACGATGGCCTGGGCCTTAAGCCGTCCCGAGGTCCCGGCGTCCAGGAAGGACCGGAAGTACGACGCGTTTTCCCAGAGGATGAAGAGGAAGACGATGATGAGGAGGGCGAAGCTCACGGCCAGGAACGACGGCGAGACGGCCTTGATCGCGAACCTCTTCCCGGTGAAGAATTGGACGATGAAGAAGAGGGAAAGGACCGCAACGAGAACGATCGTTCCGTATGGCAGGGCCAAGGCGAGGGCGAGCTCGCCGAAGGCCGCAACCTCGAAGGGAAGGTTGATGTTGATGTCCAGGGTGAGCAGGGCCAGAAGGCCGGCAAAGAACAGCCCGCTGATCGTCGAGTTCGCCAGGACCTTGAGGAATTTCATCGACGAATAAGTAGCACGAAACCCGGCGAGGGTCAAACTCATGTAGGCTAGCTTGTCTAGCTTTCCTTATTGGATTAAAATCAATTGAGACACCATGGACCAACTGGAAGGCTCCGTCGAGCAGATCGTCTACTACAATCCCGACAACGGCTACACGGTCTGCCGCTTTGGGGCCGGCGAGGCGAAGCCCGTGACCATCGTCGGATCGTTCCCCCCGCTGTCCCCCGGCGAGGTCCTGAAACTCAAGGGGAAATGGGAGGCCCATCCCAAGTTCGGGAAGCAGTTCCACGTAGAGAGCTTCGCCATGGCCCTGCCGGCCTCCGCCGGCGGCATCGAAAAATTCCTAGCCTCCGGCCTGATCAAGGGGATCGGTCCCGTCCTGGCCAAAAGGATCCTCCGGAGATTCGGAACGCGGACCATCGATATCCTGACCTCGAAACCGGAGAAGCTGAAAGAGGTGGAGGGCGTCGGGCCTGTCAAGCTCCGGGAGATCCGGAGGTCCTGGGAAGAGCACCAGGACATCTGCGACCTCGTCATCTTCCTCCAGGAGCACAACGTCTCCACCAACCTGGCCACCCGGATCTACCGCCAGTACGGCGAGAGGTCCTTTCATGTCCTCAAGAGCAATCCCTACCAGCTCAGCCTGGATATCTGGGGCGTCGGATTCAAGACCGCCGACCAGATCGCCTTGAAGCTCGGGATGGACCCGGGTTCTCCGGAGAGGGTCAAGGCCTACGTCCTCTACCTCCTGGAAAAGGACAACGAGCAGGGACACGTGTTCTCGCTGGAGAGCGAGGTCAGGGCCAGATGCCTGGAGGAACTCTCCGCGGACGATGAAAGGGTCGACAAGGCGATCGAGGCCCTGGCCGGGAAGAAGATGCTTGTCCGCGAGCCCGTCGCCTCCGATTCGGCGCTCTACCGGCCGTCCTTCCACCTGGCCCAGGAAGAGGTGGTCCGGGCCCTCCACAAGCTGGCCGCGGTCTCCTGCGCCAACCCGCCCTTCGACCTGGACTCCGCCATTTCGGACGTCGAGAAGAAACTCGGGATCGGCTTTTCTTCCATGCAGAGGCTGGCCATCAAGGAGTGTTTTCAAAAGAAGATCCTGGTGATCACGGGCGGACCGGGCACCGGCAAAACGACCATCGTCAAGGCCGTGGTCGAGATCTTCGGCAAGTGGGGGCGGGACGTTCTGCTCGCGGCGCCCACGGGCCGGGCCGCCAAGAGAATCACCGAAACCACGGGCCGGGAGGCCAGGACCATCCACCGCGTCCTCGAATTCCAGCCCAAGAAGGGGGCCTTCCGGCGTGGGGAGAAATGCCCTCTCAACGGCGAGGAACTCATCATCGACGAGTTCTCCATGGTGGACCTGCCCCTGATGCATCACCTCCTTAAGGCCGTTCCGGCATCGATGCGGCTCGTCTTCGTCGGGGACAAGGACCAGCTGCCATCGGTCGGCCCGGGCACGCTCCTCCGGGACATCATCGAATCGGGGACCGTGACGGTCGTCAGGCTGGACGAGATCTTCCGCCAGGAGAAGGAAAGCTACATCGTTCTCAACGCCCACAGGATCAACCGCGGCGAGGGGCTGGTCTTTCCCCCCAAGGGAGAGCAGGGATCAGATTTCTACTTCATCCACGAGGAGGACGACCGGAAGGCGCTTGAGACCATCATCGGCCTCTGCCAGACAAGGATCCCACGCTGGCTCCGCATCCCCGCCCTGTCTCCCCAGATCCAGGTCATCAGCCCCATGTACAAGGGACTGGTCGGTGTCGACAGCCTCAACCAGGAGCTCCAGCAGAGATTGAACCCTCTCCAGGAAGGGCTCAAGGTGGGAAGCCGCGAGTTCCGGGTCAGGGACAAGGTCATGCAGGTCCGGAACGATTACGAGAAGGAGACCTTCAACGGCGACATCGGGACGATCGTCCACCTGGACAAGTCGAGGTTCAGGATCATCGCCGAGTTCGAGGGCCGCCCGGTTGTCTACGAGAAGGACGACCTGAACGACATCACCCTGGCCTATGCCGTTTCCGTCCATAAGGCCCAAGGCAGCGAATACCAGGCCGTCGTCATGCCGCTCCTGACGCAGCACTTTATCATGCTCCAGAGAAACCTTTTTTATACCGCCCTGACGCGGGCCAAAAAGCTCAGCGTCATCGTCGGTTCCTACAAGGCCCTTCACATCGCCATCAAGAACGACAAGCCCGTCAAACGCAACTCGCT
>JALHVH010000259.1 GCA_022867105.1 Candidatus Aminicenantota bacterium | reverse complement strand
CGGGCAGCGGCGGCGGCGGGATGGTGTACCGGCTGTCCCGGGAGGGCAGGGTTTCCGCCCTCTTCGAATCTCCGTATGAGGAGGTCCGGAGCCTTGTTCTGGATAAGGACGGGAACATCTATGCTTCCGCCTCCGGGACGCTCACCAAGACGCGGAAGGATGAATCCACGACCCCCGGGGCCAAGGCCGACGCGGATGTCGTCCTTATGGTCAGCGCTCCTTCCGGGCCGGGGGCCGACTCCCCTTCATCCCTGCCTTCCGGGACAAAGGAGCCGAGCGCTCTTTATAGGATCACCCCGGACGGAGTGGCCAGGATGCTCTGGAGCTCCGGCGATGAGATGATCTATTCCGTGGCTTGGATGGAAGATGGGAAATCCGTCCTCTTCGGGACGGGAAGCAAGGGTCGGATCTACTCCATCAACCGGGAGGAGAGAACGTCCCTCGTCCTTCAGGAGAACTCCGAGCAGGCCTATCTGCTCGTTCCCTTCGAATCGAAGACCTTCATCGTGGCCAACAACCCTTGCTACCTGGGCGTCCTCTCTCCCGAGCAGCGGTTCTCCGGGGAGTATCTGAGCCCCACATTGGACACGAAGACCGTTTCCAGTTGGGGGAAGATCGAATGGACGGCCGATCTCGGAACAGGGACGACCCTTCAGGTCCTGACGCGGAGCGGCAACTCCAGCGAGCCGAACCAAACGTGGAGCGATTGGTCGCCGCCCTGCCAGAAGCCGGGCGAGCAGGTCCTGAGCCCGAAGGCCCGGTTCCTGCAGTTCAAGGCTCTTTTCAGGACGGCCTCGGGAAAATCCTCCCCCTCGCTTCAGAAGACCGGGGTTTTCTACCTGCAGACCAACATCGCTCCGGTGGTCTCCAGTCTCGTGCTGCTCAAGCCGAACAAGGTCTATATCAAGCTTCCGGAAGAGGACGATGTGATCTGGGGGGTCGGCGGCAATCCACCGGACCAAACCCTGAAGAAGGACCCTTCCACGAACCTCCTCGCCTCCAAGACGGTCGAGCGCAAAGGGTTCCAAACCCTCATCTGGGAGGCATCGGACGAGAACGGGGACGCTCTGTCCTATGTCGTTTCCATTAAGATGGAAGGAGAGGCGGAATGGCGAGTCCTCCAGCCGAAATGGGAGGAATCGATCTTCGCCTTCGACACGCTTTCGTTCCCGGACGGGACATATTTCATCAAGGTCTCGGCTTCGGACGTGCCCTCCAATCCCCAGGGGACGGAGTTGAAGGGCGAGAGGACAAGTTCCCCTCTCGTCATCGACAATTCCTTGCCGATCGTCAAGTCCTTCTCGGCCGTCAGGAGCGGGGGAGGTCTGGACGTGACCTTCCAGACGGAAGACTCCTACTCCTACATCGAAGAGGCCAAGTATCTGGTCCGCCCGGACGAGTGGCATGTCGTGTTCCCTGTGGATGGGATCTGCGATTCTAGGGCCGAGAACTTCAAGTTCACCGTGAAGCTTCCCGCCGGCGCCGAGAACATGATCACGATACGGGTCAAGGACAGCTACGGCAATATCGGGTTCTACAAGCACACGTACTGACGTTCCGGGTCGGATTAATTGGGAAGCCCAGCCCACACAACTTACTTAGCCTTGACCCGCTCGATGTACTTGTTCTCCCGCGTGTCCACGCGGATGACGTCCCCTTCCTTGATGAACTGGGGGACGTAAATGACGATCCCGGTTTCCATCGTGGCGGGCTTGTTGACCGCGGAGACGGTCGCGCCCCGAAGGCTGGGTTCGGTCGTGATGACCTTCATGTCGACGGAGTTGGGGAGCGTGACGCCGACCGGCCTGCCATCGTACATCTCGACCTTGATGACGATGTTGGGCATGAGGTAGCCGACGCCATCTCCGATCGCCTCGGCTTCGAGCCTGATGGTCTCGTAGGTCTCCAGGTTCATGAAAAAATATTCCCCAGCCTGCTGGTAGAGGAATTCCATCTCGATCTCTTCGAGGTAGGCTTGATCGACCCGCTCCTCGGACCGGAACCTGTATTCCATCTGGGAGCCTTCTTTGATGTTGCGGAGCTTGGTTTGGACCATGGCCTTCCATCGGCCCGGCGTGATGAGCTGCATCTCCATGACCCTGAAGAGCTGCCCGTTCATGACGATGATCATGCCTCGGCGGATCTGTGTCGCGTCGATCATGTGACCTCCAATGTCCCGCTTTTTATTTCAACGAATATTTTTTCCTTCGGGGTTTCAGGGCTCGGCCCGAACTCCATCATCAACCCGGACAATATACGCCCGGCCGCCGGCCTTTTCAACGGCCTCGGCCACCGGGCCGGCGCAACCAGGAGTATAGGCAAACATGCAGCCGCCGCCTCCCGAGCCGTTGATTTTGGCGCCTAGAGCGCCGGCCGCAAGGGCGGCATCGATCATCCTGTCGATCTTGGAGGTCGAGATCCCCAGATCCTCCCGGAGGACGTCCTGCTGACGGGTGAGGAGCTTTCCGAACTCCTCGCCGTCGAAGTTCCCCGTGAAGAGCTTCACGCCCTCTTTGGTCAGGTCGCGGTTGACAAAGGCCCCCTTGAGGGGCTTTCGGACGAGAGGTCCGAGTTTGTCGATCTTCCGTCCGACCTCGACGGTTAACGGCTCCTTGAGGCCGAAGGCGGGGAAAGCCTTCCTGATCTCTTCGACGCCCGAGAGGACCCTGTCCTTGACCGAGCCCAGGGTCCCGGTGGTGTCCTTCTTTTCAAGGGAGTTGCCCAGGACGAACTCTTTCAAGAAGGGATCGAGCCTCGTCACTTTCAAGGGATCGTCGAAGACGAGCCAGATGATCCCGCCGAACGCGGCCGTGTAGTGGTCCATCTTGCCGCCCGGCTCCCGAAACTCGGCGACTTCCGCCAGGAAGCCCAGCTCGGCGATCTCCCCGGGACTTTCGGCCCTCGGGTCGCCCCCGGCTTGGAGGAGGAACCTGTTCCAGGCCACGACCAGGGCCGAAGAACTTGCCGTCCCGGCGTTTGTGGGGATCGTCCCCCGGACGACGACGTCCCAGCCCGAAGGGATGGCAGCCCCCTTCCTTCGCAGGACGTTGAGGACGCTCCGGAGGTAATCGCGTTTATTGGCATAGGCCAGCTCGCCTTCCAGGATAATCTCCTCGACGGTGCCAAGGTCCGGCAGGTCGATGACGAACCTCCGGTCGGCCCGCTTCCGGCCGCGGATGGTGATCCTCAGGTCGATGGCCGCTGCGATGACGTCCAGGCCGAGGTAATCCTGATGCTCTCCAAAAAGGCAGATGCGTCCGGGCGCAGATATGCAGAGATCGGTCATCGTCATGGTTCTTTCTAAAATCGACATTTTACCCGAAATCGTCCATCGATACCACTCCGACCCTCAAATGGTAAGCACCTCTTTTTATGTGATTAGGTGTTGTCTGGCGGCCGGTCGGGGAATTCGTCGGCACGCTTCTTTGCCCCGGCGAGGGGAAGTGCGAGCGGCCTGGAGCCGCCCGGTAAGAATTTGGTTGTTCCCCCATACCCCTCCCGGCCCTTATTGATTCAATCACACGAAAAGAAACGCGTCGCCGTAAAAATCCGGGGGCCATCTTGATTTCCGGACGATATTTTTCTATATAATTCTGTATAATAAGGGATAACTCATGCGGAATACGGAGGAGCGGATGAAGGTTTTCCTGTCGATCGTCGCGATGGCGGTCATCATTTCCTTTTCGAGTTCCTGTACCAAGGGAGGCAATGACATGGCGGACCTTATCCTTATCAACGGCACGATCCACACGCTCGACCCCGCCCGGCCCCGGGCCGAGGCCGTCGCCGTCCGCGACGGAAGGATCCTCAAGGTCG
>JALHVH010000031.1 GCA_022867105.1 Candidatus Aminicenantota bacterium | reverse complement strand
GCTGTACCCGCAGGCCCCGCAATCCTGATTCCGATCGGGGTATGTTTTCCCCAGCTGGGTCAGGATCGCCTGGATCTCCGCCTCCTTGGGATCGGGCAGGGACACGTCCCGGGCTGCGAAGCTTCTTTTAAAATTCAGGGGGGACGGCTTGTCCAAGCCGTCCTTCCCGTCCGGGGGACTTTTCCTATCCTGGGCTTTGATATAATCCACGACGATCTGTTTCCGGCTTGGACCGGAGATCTTTTTGTCCGTGATGGGCCCGTTGATACAGCCCTTACAGAACAGGAGGTCCAGGAAATTCGAGCGGATCTTTCCTTCCTGGAGCTGCTTGACCGCCCGCACGGCCTCGTCGGCGCCCGCCTCGACCACATAGTCGAGATTGAGGAGGTCCTGCTCGAATCCCACGCCTTTGCTCATCCCTCCGGAAATGCCCAGAATCCGTCCGAGGTCGCTCCCCGGCCCGTCGAATTCCGAAGGCTCCTGGTCTTCCCGCTCGATGCCCTTGGCTTTGAGCATGTTCGTGATATCGTGGTAGATCAGGACGTAATCGATAAAATTTTTCCCGAAGCGGTTCATGCGCTCCCAGATCCTCGAAATGCAGGACCCGACGAAGATCACTTTCACGTCGGAGCCCCGGAGGCGTTTTACGGCCATGCCGCAGGCCAGCATGGGCGAGACGATCGGCACCAGCCGGTCCTTCAATTGAGGGACGAACTTTTCGATGTAATAGACCACCGAGGGACAGAACGACGAGATCCAGGAGGCGTCCCTATGTTCCTGGATCCAGGCCTTGTAGGCGTTGGTGACCAGGTCTCCCCCGACGGCGGCTTCCCACACCTCGTAAAATCCTAATTTCTTTAGCGCGGTCACCAATTGGCCGGGCGTTCCCTTGTCCAGGACCGCCGGGAAGGTGGGGTCCAGGCAAACGATGACCTTTTCCCCGGAATCCAGGAGCTCCTGGACGCGCCGGACGCCCGTGTGGGCGATTACGGCGTCGTGCTGGCAGTGCTTATAGCAGATGCCGCAAAGAATGCATCGGCTCCAGATCCGCTTGACCTTTCCGTGATCGATCTTGAGGGCGTTCGTCGGGCACTCGCGGACGCACCGGTAGCATTGGCGGCATTTGGTCTCGGAGATGCTCAGGAGGTCCATGGGTGTCGCAGTCCGCTTAGCTCTTTTTATTTGGAACCGGTCAGTTTTTCGATCTCGTCTATAAAGACCTTGGGGCTGACCGGCTTGTCCAGAAGCACGTCCGCGCCGGTGGCCTTCAAGAGGTCCTGATTGGAGGAGAATTCCAGGCTGGTCTGGGCGCCGATGGACGTCAACAGCATCACCGGGAGATCGCGATGCTTGTCCTTGATCTTTTTGCTCAACTTGAAGCCCGAGTCGAACTGCTCCATCATGACGTCCAGAACGACCACGTCCGGCCGGGCCTTATCCAATTCCTCCAGGCATTCCTTGGAGCTCCGGGCGGTGATGACGTGATACCCCCGGTGTGTCAAGACGGCGGAGTGTATCTCCAGGAAATCGACGTCGTCGTCGACGATCAGGATCTTCTTTTCCTTCCTTTTGGCAGTCGTTTTAGCTTGCTGGATCACAAGGGCGAGGATCCGGCGCAGGCTGTCCTGGTCCTCAACGGACTCCTCCACCTTTTCCACCAACCGGCCGTCCTCGTAATACTGATATTGGATCTTGGAATCGCATTGAACGTGACAGCGGAAGATCTGCTTCAACGCCTCTTCGGTGTTGGAAACATCCAGTTTCTGCCCTCGGAAATACGGGCAATCCGTCCATTCTCCCGGATTGATCATCGCCATCAATTCCGGACAATAGACCTGGATGAACGATGCCGTTTTTTTCCCCATGATCTTGAGCTCCTCATTCTTAATGAGACTCGAGTATAAGGCAAAATCCTAGAGCGCGTCAACCGGACGCCTTGACGAATTTTTCGCCTTTTGATATGAATCCCCTTGAGGGCAATTGTCATGATCCAAAAATCCGGCTGGCGACTCGTCTTTTACGTCCTTCCCGCCCTTGTTTTCTTCCTGGCCTCCTGCCTCATGATCGCGGGGCCGGAGCGCGGGCGGGAACGGGGCGGGGAAACAGAACGCGTTTCGACGCGACGGGTCTTCCAGAAGGGCATCGCCTTCACGGGCTACTCGCGCGATACATACGTCGGCGAGATGCCGAGGGCCTCCCTCCGGGCGCTGGCCGCGACCAACGCCGAGTGGATCAGCCTGCTGGTCACGGCCTACCAGGAAACCGTCGATTCCACGGCCATCGACTTCTCGTCCGAGCCGACGCCCTCGGACGTTTCGGTCATCGACATGATCCGGTATGCTCACAGCCTCGGCCTCAATGTCATGCTCAAACCCCATATCGACCCGCTTAAGGAGAACCAGTGGCGCGGAGAGATCGGGCCGGGCTTCACAGAAGCTGATTGGGTCGCCTGGTTCGACTCCTACCGGGCTTTCATCCTCCATTACGCCGCAATGGCCCGGGACCTCGACGTCGAGCTCTTCTGCGTCGGCTGCGAGTTCGACGCCACGGTCCAGCGTGCGGCCGAGTGGCGCCGGACGATCGCCGCCGTCCGCGAGGTTTTCCCGGGTCCTTTGATCTATGCCGATGACCAGGCCGAGACAAACCCGGACGCCGTAACCTGGTGGGATGCCCTCGACTACATCGGCATGGACGCCTATCCGACCCTGACTTCCGAGCGCCATCCTTCGATCTCCAGTCTCTGTTACGGATGGGAAGGCTACCTGGAGAAGCTCCGGGCCCTGTCCGAGCGCTGGGGAAAGTCCCTTGTCATCACGGAGATCGGCATCCGCAGCGTCGAGGGCGGCGCCCAGAATCCGTGGGACTGGCAGCGGCAGGGCCCCGTCGACCTCACCGTCCAGAGAAAGTGCTATGAGGCCGCCCTGCGGATGGTTGCCGGTCGGACCTGGCTGGCCGGCATGTATTGGTGGCAGTGGTCGCCCGACCCGTCGGACGGCGGCCCGAACGACACCGGCTACTCGCCCCGCGGCAAGCCGGCCGAAAACTCCCTCCGCCTCGGGTACAGGAAACCGCTTTAGGCCCTTCGGACCGGATTGACTTTTCCCGGGCAAGCTGATATTCCTCTTTTGTTCGATTCTCGGTAAAGGAGCCGAACGACGATGCAAGCCATTGGCCTGACCTTTGTCGATTGGTTGATCATTGCCATTTATTTCGGGTTCGTCCTGGGCATCGGGTTTTATCTCAGGGGCTACACAAAGACCGCTGAGGATTTCTTCCTCGCAGGCCGCAAGAACAGTGCTTGGGTGGCCGGGCTGGCCTTTCTGTCGGCAAACCTGGGCGCCCTCGAGCTCCTCGGCATGACCGGAAACACATACAAGTACGGCGTCTACGTGGCCCATTTCTATTGGATCGGCGCCATCCCGGCCATGCTCTTCCTGGGCATTTACATGATGCCTTTCTATTACAGCTCGCGGATCAAATCTATCCCCGGCTACCTCAAGCTCCGCTTCGACGAGAAGACGCGCGTCTTGAACGGCGTCTCCTTCGGCGTCATGACCCTTCTTGTCTCCGGCATCAATCTCTACGCCATGGCCCTCGTCCTTCACACCTTCCTCGGCTGGAACTGGGACGCCAGCATGTTGGCTTCAGCGGTGACCGTCGCTCTGTACGTCACCATGAGCGGCCTGATGTCGGCCATCTTTACCGAGATCATCCAATTCTTCCTGATCTGGTTCGGACTGTTCCTCGTCTCCATCCTGGGGATCATCGATATCGGCGGCGTCAACGAGGTCTTCAGCCGCATCCCGGAGGCCTTCTCCAAGCTCTGGTCCACTTCGGGGGATCCCACCCAGAACGGGATGATGGTCACCTGGGGGGGGATTGTCCTTGGACTTGGGTTCGTGCTCTCTTTCGGCTATTGGACCACGGACTTCCTGGTCGTCCAGCGGGCCCTATCGGCTAAAGACCTGCGCTCGGCCCGCATGACGCCCATCCTGGCCTCGTTCTTCAAGATGGCGGTGCCCTTCATCGTCATCATGGGCGGCCTGATCGCCCTGGCCCTCGCCCGCGACCCGGGGACGGGCTTCGCCCTGCTTCAGGACGGGGGCAGGATCAACTACGACTCGGCCCTCCCCATGCTCATCGCTCGCTACTATCCGCCGGGCCTCATCGGGCTTGGCGTAACGGCCCTGCTGGCCGGCTTCATGGCCGGGCAGGCGGGCAACATCAGCGCCTTCAATACCGTCTGGACCTATGACATCTATCATTCGGTCTTCAATAAAAAAGCCTCCCCCCAGAACCTTCTCTGGATGGGGCGCGCCGCCACCCTGGCCGGGATCGTCATCAGCGTGGGCACGGCCTACTGGGCCAAGAGCTTCCCGAGCATCATGGACTATATGCAGGCCATTTTCTCCTGGGTCAACGCCCCGCTCTTCGCAACCATGCTCCTCGGCATGTTCGTCAAGTGGATCACTCCGAACGGCGCTTTCTGGGGGCTCATCGCGGGCATGGGATCGTCCTTCACCATGTTCCTGGCCGTGAAGTTCAGCTGGATCGATCCCCGGTTCATTACGATGTCGTCCGTCCAGAGCGACATGGCGGCCAATTTCTGGAGGGCCTGGTGGGCCTGGCTCGTCTGCTTCGGGGTCACGATCGTCATCAGCCTCTTCACGAAAAAGAAGCCGGATGTGGAGCTCGTGGGGCTGGTCAAGGGGCTGACCCCGGAGACCTTGGGCCAGCCGGTCCCGCTCCTGCACCGGCCGGGATTCTGGGCGGTCCTTTCGCTCATCATCCTTGTCGTTCTCAACATCTGGTTCTGGTGAGGCAAGGAGGGACGCCATGAACGAACAGAAAGAGCCCAAAGAACAGAAAAAGATGAGACCCATCTGGTTCTTCGTCGGCCTCGTCCTTTTGACTATCGGGGTCCTGGTCCTCCTGACGGGGATCTACATGCTCGCCTTCGGCGTCAAGAGCCCGACGGCCCTGGCCAACCTGCACCCGAATATCTGGTGGGGCGCGATCATGGTCGTCGCCGGCGCGGTGTTCTTCTTCAAGAACAGGTGAGGGAAGGCCGCGACGAAGGGAAGTCCTCGTGCATGATTTGATCCAGCAGATCTCGGACAAGTTCCGGGCGCGTTTCGGGGTGGAGCCGCTCCTGGTGATGTCCCCGGGCCGGGTGAACCTGATCGGCGAGCACACGGACTATAACGAGGGGTTCGTGCTCCCGGCGGCGATCGATAAGGCCGTCGTCTTCGCGGTCGCGCCGCGGCAGGACACCGTCTGCCACTTTGTCTCGCAGGATTACGGTCAGGAATTCCGCTGCGACCTCCATGAGCTCGGCCGGTCGCCCCTGCGCTGGCCCGATTACCTTGAAGGCGTCATCGACCAGTTCGTCAGGAATGGGTACGCGGTGCGCGGCTTCCAGTGCGTGTTCGGGGGGAACATTCCCATCGGCGCCGGGATGTCGTCCTCGGCCGCCCTCGAAGGCGGCCTGGCTTTCGCCGTGAACGAGATGTTCCGCCTCAAGATCGACAGTCTCACCCTGGTCAAGCTTGCCCAGAAGGCCGAGAACAAGTTCGTCGGTGTGCACTGCGGCATCATGGACCAGTTCATCAACATTCACGGCCTGGAAAAGAAGGTCCTCAAGCTCGACTGCCGGTCGCTCGAATTCGAATACTTCCCGTTCGAGCGCCCGGACCTCCGCATCGTTGTCTGCGATTCCCTGGTCAGGCGCGAGCTGGCCTCATCCGAATATAACGTGAGGCGCCGGCAGTGCGAGGAAGGGGTGGAGGTCCTGAAAAAATACGCCCCCGGCATTCGGAGCCTCCGGGATGTGGGCTTCTGCCTCCTCGAGGAGCACCGGGCCGATCTCGACCCCGTGGTCTACAGGCGCTGCGATTACGTCATCCGGGAGAACATCCGGGTGGAGGAGGCCTGCCGGGACCTGTTGACGGGAGACTTCAAGAGCTTCGGGGAGCGCATGGGCGCCTCGCATGCCGGCCTGAGGGACGGCTATGAAGTCAGTTCACCCGAACTCGACGCCCTGGTCGAGGCGGCCGCGAAGGTCGAGGGCGTCCTCGGGGCGCGGATGATGGGCGCAGGCTTCGGCGGCTGCGTCATCAGCCTGGTCGAAGAGGGCGCGGTTCCGGAGCTTCGGGAACGCGTCAGCCGGGATTATCAGGCCTCGTTCGGCAGGACGCCCAATATTCACGTCATCAGGATCGAGGCCGGAACGCACGTCATCTGACCCCTACTTGGATTGCGAATGGAGTGGACGAGTTTAAATGTTGCCATGGTGCATATCTAAAGTATATAATTAACCCGTATTAAGATCGAAATGAAGAGAGTAATTATTTATCCACTATTGGTTATTTTCATGTGGGGCTTGACCGCATCATGCCGACTGTTTCATAGATCATCGCCGCAATATATTTTTTTTATTACCTTGGATACCACACGGGCTGATTCTGTTAATGTTGATGATAATAATAATCTTATCACACCCAACCTGGCAAAAATCGCGTCGACAGGTATCTCATTCAAAAATGCCTATTCTCTTATTCCCATCACCTTGCCGTCCCATTTTTCTATGTTTTATTCCCTCCCCCCCAATATTTTAAAGATGTACAACAATGGTCAAACCACCAAGATTCATTATCCTTCCATGACGCAATTGCTAAAAGAAAACGGCTATCAAACGGCGGCTGTCATCTCTTTGGGAGTGCTGAAAAGCCAATTTGGTTTAGCTAAAGGATTTGATCATTTTCTGGAGGGCTTTAAACCTCAACACTGGGGCAAGACCGCAGAGGAAGTCAACCAGGAAATTTTTCCCCAAATAAAAAAGATGATAGGGAAAAAATCTTTTTTCTGGATTCATTATTCAGATCCTCATGGACCCCATTTTCCTCCGGAATACCGGGGCAGGGTCCGGGCTATTTATAATGGTCAAGAGGTTTATTCGGCGCGTTTATCTGAATTTCCGATTTTTAAATATGATTTGAACGTCAAACCAGGCAAAAACGTACTTCGTATAGAAACAGAAATCCCTGACAATCTTAGAAAGAGAACGATGGGCATGCTCAATAAATTTCAGTTTTACGGTTTTTCTATAACTCCCAGGAAAGAAAATCAGAAATGGGAAGTCAAAATACCCGACTATTGGATTCCTACGCCGGCCAAAGGTTATATCAATTACCTTAGCAAAGAGAGAGATAATGACGTCATTGTCTTCAATAATGGTAATAAAGAAATAGAGATCAATGTCAGTTTTCTTTTTAAAGCCCAGGTTGATCCGAAGTTCATAAAGCGCGTTTATACGCAAGAAGTTCAATATATGGATAAACAAATTGGAAAATTGGTTGATTTTTTAAAAGAGAATAATATCTACTCTCAATCGGCCTTTGTCATTATGGGGGATCATGGTGAAGGATTAGGTGAATACCATGGTCACGTTGGTCATATTCATTACTTGAATAAAATTTACACCCAGGTGAATATGATCTTGGCTGGCAAAGGAATTCCCCAGGACGTTACGCGAAATGAAGTGGTATCCAACCTCAATATTGCCCCCACCATCCTGGAGCTCGCCGGGATAAAAAAACCTGATTTCATGATCGGCAGCTCGCTGTTAAAAAGAAATGATAATAAGAAAGTGATCCTGGAGACGTATTCTCCCGCTGCCCATTTTGATGCCTTTTCAATCATCGATTTTCCTTACCAGATGATAATATATCCGGGGAACTTGCATGACAAGAAAATAGAATTCATTAATCTGGAGAAAGATAAGTTCGGGGTACATCCAATCCCTAAAGATAATGGGGAAGAAAACCCGAAAATTAGAGCAAAATTGTATGATGCGGTTTTGGCCATTGCCAGAAGATTAATGGCCATCAAGGGTAAAATAGGCAACAAAACTCAAGAAACCATTGAAATGCTGGAAACATTGGGTTATTTATAGATAGCCATAATATCCGAATCTTTCCTTTTTTTTATCGACCCGCTTTCTCGACCATGGTCAGAGCTATGGGTAGGACGGCTGGTCCAATATTTCCCCGTGTGCCAATATGTGACGAAATTGACTTAAAAGCGCTGAAACTACGGTATTAAAATTGAAAGATAAAAAAGGATTTTACAAGCAAGAATAAGGAAAAAAGTGGCTGGGAAGCAAGGATTCGAACCTTGATTGCATGATCCAGAGTCATGAGTCCTGCCGTTGGACGACTTCCCAGCAAAGACCCCGTTATGATATAGAAAAACTCCGGGAATTTCAAGAAAAAAGCGCAAGGGTGAGGGGTCTGGTCTTCATCGCGGACGGATTTGTCGGATGTCGGGACGAGACCCCTTCTTTCTTACTTAAGTTTATGATAATATTGCCGGCTAAAGATGAAAAAGAATATCGTCCGGCTGGGCCTCATGCTCCTCCTCAGCTTCGTCTTCCTCTTCTTTTTCCTGCGGAGCGTCGATTGGAAGGAGGTCTTCCGCTACCTGGCCGGCGTCAACGTCTTCTTTTTCGCCTTGATCGTTCTGCTTGTTCCCCTGCACCTCCTCACCCGGGCCGCCCGCTGGCACTTCCTCTTGAGGCACGAGAAGAAAGGCGTCCGTTTCTTCAACATGTTCGCGGGCAACGCCATCGGCTTCACCGTGACCAATATCTTCCCCGGTCGCCTCGGCGAGATCGTCAAGCCCCTCTACCTCGCTAAAAAGGAAGGCATGCGCAAGGGTTTCGTCATGGGGACGATCGTCGTCGAGCGCATCTTCGACATCTTCGCCATGTGCTTCCTCCTTGGCGTCTTCCTTCTGGCCAGGCCGCTGTATGCCTCGATCTTTCGCGTCAACTCCGAGGCCGCCTCCAGCCTCTTTTTTTGGGGAAAGGCGGGTGTCGCCCTCGCCACGGTCCTTCTCCTCCTTTGCCTTTCCCTCTACTTCTTCAAGGAGAAGACGCTCCGTGTCGCCTCGTTCTTTCTGAAGCCGTTGCCGGCCGGATGGACCAGGAAGGTTCTGTCGCTGGCCGACGAGTTCATCGAGGGTTTGAAGTTCTTCCACTCCGCGGGGAACGTCGTCGTGTACGCCGTCATGTCCCTCGCCGTCTGGCTGGGCATCGTCTTTTATTACTGGCTCCTGTTCTTCGCCTTTCATATCCCGGTGCCTTTCTTCGTCCTCGTCCCCTACGTCTTTCTGACCATGGTCGGGGCTTCCATCCCCACGCCGGGAATGGTCGGCGGCTTCGATTACTTCTCCAAGCTCGCCATGACCTCTCTTTACCGCCTCGACGCCAACCTGGCCGTGGGCATGACCATCGTCATGCACGCGGTCCAGATCCTAATGACATGCCTGATCGGTTATGCTATATTATGGAAAGAAGGTTTGTCGCTTTTTCAGCTGAAAAAATTGGGAGAGACGGAGAATTTATGAGGTGCCCGTTCTGTGGTTTCCTTGAGAGCAAGGTGATCGACTCGAGGGAAAGCAAGAAAGGCCTCTCCATCCGCAGGCGCCGGGAGTGCCTCTCCTGCAAGCGGCGTTTCACGACCTACGAAAAGATCGAGGAGATCCCCTACATGGTGGTCAAGAAGGACGGCAGCCGCCAGCCCTTCGACAGCCAGAAGCTCCTTCGGGGCATGATGAAGTCCTGCGAAAAGCGGCCCATCCAGATCAGCCAGCTCGAGGAGATCGTCGAGGAGATCGAGACCATGCTCCAGGAGCGGCCCGACAAGGAGATCGACGTCTCCGAGATCGGCCAGGTCGTGATGGACAGGCTGAAGGCCCTGGACAAGGTCGCCTATGTCCGTTTCGCCTCCGTCTACAGGGAATTCAAGGACGTGCTGGAATTCAAGAACGTCCTGGAACATCTCCTGAAAGAAAAGTAACCCCGGCCTCCATGATCCGAAGAATCCGGCCCGTATCAAGAATTCTCAAGATCGAGGCCGAGATCCGAAGGCCGGGAGCAGGGGCCTTCGTCCGCGGGTCCGACCTGCCGGGCCTGGACCAGGTCTGGGTGCCGGCCGTGGACATTTACGAGAAGGACGACGAGATCGTGGTCGAGGTCGAGCTCGCGGGCGTCCTCAAGAAGGACGTCCGGATCATGCTCCACGGCAACCGCATCGAGGTCAAGGGCCTGAAGAAGGAGGTCCCGGCCGAAGCGGTCCCGCGCTACCATCGCCTGGAGCGGGAGGACGGGACGTTCCGGCGGACGATCTTCGTCCCGTGCGCCATCCAGCCCGAGAAGACGGCGGCCACCCTGGAGAACGGGATCTTGACGATCGTCCTCAAGAAGCGGCCCGGAGGAAGCTCGGAGGTCGAGGTCAAGATCCGGAAGAACGGCGGATGAACCTGAAGGAACGAAACCATGGCCAATATAGATGACAAGTCCGATGATCAGATAGACGGCCTGATCGAGGAACAGAACCAGAAGCTCCACATTCCCGCCAAGCTGCCCGTGCTGCTGCTCCGGGACATCGTGGTCTTCCCCTATATGATTGCCCCCCTTTTCGTCGGGCGCGAGAAGTCGAAGAACGGCATCGACCAGAGCCTGTCCACCAACCGCATGATCCTCCTCCTGACCCAGAAGGACATGGAGATTGAGGATCCCAAGCGGGAGGACGTCTACGAGATGGGCACGGTGGCCCTGATCATGCGGATGCTGAAGCTTCCCGACGGCCGGGTCCGCATCCTGGCCCAGGGCCTGATCCGGGCGAAGATCGAGAGCTTCGAGGAGGACGGGCCCTACATCACGGCCAAGCTCCAGGTCGTCCATGAGCCCGAGAAGGTGGACAAGACCCTGGAGGCCGAGGCCCTCATCCGCAATGTCCGGAACGGCATCGAAAAGGCCACCTCGCTCGGCAAGAACATTCCTCCCGAGGTCCTGATCATCGCCACGAACATCGATGAACCGGGAAGGCTGGCGGACCTGACGGCCAGTAACCTCGAGCTCAAGGTCGAAGAGGCCCAGGAGATCCTGGAGACCGTCGACCCCGTCCTGCGTTTGAAGAAGGTCCATGAGCTACTGACCCGGGAGCTTGAGCTCCTGGACGTCCAGTCCAAGATCTCGTCCGAGGCCAAAGGCGAGATGGATAAGCTGCAGAAGCAGTATTACCTTCGCCAGCAGATGAAGGCCATCCAGAAGGAGCTCGGCGAGGGCACCGATATCCAGGAGGAGATCAAGGGCTACCAGGACAAGCTGAAGAAGCTCCGGGTCGCCGAGGAGGTCCGGGAGGAGATTGATAAGCAGATTGCCCGGCTGGCCCAGATGCATCCGGAGTCGGCCGAGACCGCCGTCGTCCGCAATTATCTGGACTGGATGTTCTCCCTTCCCTGGAACAAGATCACGATCGACAATCTCGACCTCGTCAAGGCCAAGGAGATCCTGGACGAGGACCACTACGGCCTTGACAAGGTCAAGGAGCGCATCCTCGAATACCTGGGCGTGCGCAAGCTTTCCAAGAAGATCAAGGGCCCCATCCTCTGCTTCGTCGGGCCGCCGGGAGTGGGCAAGACCTCGCTCGGCAAGTCCATTGCCCGGGCCCTGGGCCGGAACTTCATCCGCATTTCCCTGGGGGGCGTGCGGGACGAGGCTGAGATTCGCGGCCATCGACGGACCTACGTCGGGGCCATGCCCGGCCGCATCGTCCAGGGCATCCGGCGCGCCGGTTCCAACAATCCGGTGTTCATGATGGACGAGGTGGACAAGATCGGCGCCGACTTCCGGGGCGACCCGTCGTCGGCCCTCCTCGAGGTCCTTGACCCCGAGCAGAACAATTCCTTCCGCGACCATTATTTAGGGGTCCCCTATGACCTGTCCAAGGTCATGTTCATTACGACCGCCAACCTCCTGGACCCCATCCAGCCCGCCTTCCGCGACAGGATGGAGGTCCTGGAACTCCCCGGCTACACCGAGGAGGAGAAGCTCGAGATCGCGGTCAAGCACCTCATCCCCAAACAGATCGCCGAGAACGCCCTGGACGGCAAGTTCATCGATTTCAGCGAGGGTTCGGTCAAAAAGATCATCTCCCTCTATACCCGTGAGGCCGGGGTCCGGAACCTGGAGCGAGAGATCGCGTCCGTCTGCCGGAAGGTCGCCCGCAAAGTGGCCGAAGGGCGCAAGACCCTGACCCGGGTCACCTCCCAGAACATTGAACCCTTCCTCGGCCCGGCCAGGATCTTCAAGGACCAGCTCCTTCACAAGAACCAGGTGGGCGTCACCACGGGTGTCGCCTGGACCGAGGCCGGGGGCGAGATCCTCTTCGTCGAGGCGACCAAGATGCAGGGGAAGGGGAACCTCTCCCTGACCGGTTCGCTGGGCGAAGTCATGAAGGAATCCGCCCAAGCCGCCCTCAGCTATACCCGGGCCCACGCCAGGGAGCTCGGCATCAGCAACCGGCTCTTCCAACAGAACGATTTCCATATCCATATCCCGGAGGGCGCCATCCCCAAGGACGGACCCTCGGCCGGCGTGACCATCGCCACTTCGTTCATCTCTCTGTGCACGGACACAAAGGTCCGATGGGACATGGCCATGACGGGAGAGATCACCCTCCGGGGCAACGTCCTCCCGGTCGGCGGCATCAAGGAAAAGGTGCTCGCGGCCCAACGGATGGGAGTCAAGAGGATGATCCTGCCCCTTCACAACAAGAAGGACCTCTTCGATATCCCCAAGAAGGTCATCAAGAACATGGAGTTCATCTACGTGGAGGACATCAAGGAAGTCCTGAAGAACGCCCTGGAAAAGAAAACAAAAGCGGGGAAAAAGGGAAAACGTGCCCGAAGAGCCAGGCCCGGGAGGGCCAAACGCTGAGCCCTGACGGGAATGGACGGCGGGACATGCGTTTGCGAAAGCTCGGCGAAAGGGAATTGCTGGCGGTCATCCGCAGGAACTTCACCGTTCACCGGAAAGACATCCTCCTCGGCATCGGCGATGATGCCGCCGTCGTCAAGCCGGGGGCGG
>JALHVH010000258.1 GCA_022867105.1 Candidatus Aminicenantota bacterium | reverse complement strand
GGTCACGCATGAAGCGGGAATAGATGTCGGGCCGCTCGCACAGCTTGAGCAACTGTTCATAGGGCTCGATCCCTCGGTCTTCAGCCATGCGGAAAAACACGATGCGGTCGATCGTCAGCAGGATGGCGGCGTTCAGATCGTCCAGAGAAATAACTGGATTTCGTAAAGCGACGTTACGGGCCAACTCGTCGCGCCAGCCCTCGATCTCCTTCAAGAATTCGGCGTCCACTTCGGAGGTGCCGCGTTTCCGCTTGGAGGCCGCATACTGGTCGAAGGCCCCCGACCAAACCGCCTCGCGAGAGAAATAATCCCATAATTCCCGCCACCGGTCAGGATATTCCTCGAATCGAAAGTATTGGACGCGGGCGTGGCTTGCCTTATCGGATGGACGCGGACGGAGGGTGCAATCATAGACACCCAATTCATCAAAGTCCGTCAAAAGGGATAGAACGACCTTGGCGCTCCAGCCATATCGGCGAAGCTGGTAAGCCGGGCCCGGATCGGCGTCGATATTGATGCCACATTTCTTGGCTTCCGTATAGAATTTCGCTTGGGAACCGACGCGGAAGGTGTAATCGGGCGCTTTTAAATGGCCTTCGACATCGAGGCTGTCTTCGGGAATAACTTCGCGGTATTGGGGCGCCGTTTTGGACTCATTATGGACATCCCAACCCAAGGCCATGAAGAACGGGTCGATCAACGACTGCCGGATGTGGGCTTCCTTGACGCCGGGAGCCAGGAATAGTTGGCGGTTCGTTTCGAAATACCGGCACAACTTGGCGACGTCGTTTTTCCCCTGATCGAACGTTTTCCCCATACTCGGATATCCTTTGCCCCCAATATTGCCAGTCCCCGCAAATATCAACCAATAGGGTTGAAAAGTCAAATGTTAAGTATGAGTTTTCAAGGTAATAACGCTTTCTGGCTGGATATATTCATATAAACCCCTTCTTTTATCCTTGCTTTTTATACTATATTAACCTATATTAGCCTTGATATATCGATTTTCGAGGTGATTATGGAACGGCTGATCGAAAAACATCTATCCGAATGGTTCACCGACAAGGACCGAAAAATCCTGCTTCTTCGCGGCGCGCGACAGGTCGGAAAAACTTATTCAGTACGCGAGTTCGGCCGCCGCTTCACAAAATTTGTGGAAATAAATTTCGAGGCTCGCCCGGATATCGCCCGATTTTTCATCGAACATCGGACCCCTGGTCCTCTGCTGGAAAAAATTTCAATCATTACCGGAACGACGATCACCGACGGCGACACGCTCCTTTTCTTCGACGAAATCCAGGCTTGCCCCGACGCTCTCCGATCGCTCCGCTTTTTTCACGAAGAACGCCCCGGATTGCATCTGATCGCGGCCGGATCTCTGCTCGAATTCGCGCTCGAAGAGATCCCCTCGTTCGGTGTAGGGCGTATTGAATCGCTTTTCATGTATCCCCTGTCGTTCGAGGAATTCCTCCGCGCCGAAGGGCGCGACGCGCTTGCCGACGCCGTCCGTTCGGCATCTCCCGCCCGCCCGCTCGATCGCACCTTCCATGACCTTCTGCTTGACCGACTCCGGATTTTTCTCATCGTCGGAGGCATGCCGCAAGCGGTGTTGCTATATCTTTCGGCCGGCGACCTGGCCAAGGTGCATCGGCTCCACGATGCGCTCATCGCTTCCTATCTCGACGATTTCGCCAAATACCGCAAAAAGATTCCGACCACTAGATTGCGCGAGGTGTTCCGTTCGATCGTCGAACAGGCCGGACGGAAATTCAAATATGCGGCCATCGGCCCCGAGACAACCACCGCCTATAGACAAGCGCTCGAACTGCTGATCCAGGCGGGAATCGCTTATCCGATATACCACACGGCAGCGCGAGGACTTCCGCTCGGCGGACAAATAGATCCGAAACGATTCAAGATCGCTTTCTTCGACTGCGGATTGTTTCAGCGGCTAGCGGGACTCGACGCCGCGCCGTTCATCGTCTTGCCCTATGACGAGCTGATCAACAAGGGCGCCATTGCCGAACTGCATGTCGCCCAGGAACTGGTCAAGAATCAATCGCCGCATACCCATCCCGCTCTCTATTATTGGCACCGCGAAGCGCGGTCCAGCAACGCCGAGGTCGATTTCGTCGTACCGTCAGCGTGGGGTTTCGTTCCGGTCGAGGTCAAGGCCGGCTTATGCGGAGCGATGCGGAGCATGCGCCTCTTTCTTTCAGAGCGCGGGATGAAAACCGGTGTGCGTGTCTCTTCCGAGTCCTTCGGCACGGTCGATGACATTCTCATTGTCCCGCTCTATGCCGCGGGTCGCGTGTCAGCCGTCGCCGGAATCGCTCCCCCCACACCGCCGGCCAAAGAATGACTAATTCTTCTTGAAAACCAGATCGCGGACAGGATCGCTGTCGATGATGAATCCGGTCACCCGGTTTTGCCCGTCCCGCTGAAAAATCACCATCGGGAAAACGCGCGAGCTGGTGGCAAAATGATCTTTTTCGTCGGGCGCCAGTCGGATCTCATTTTGCCCCGGAGCATTGACGATCAGCGTATCGCCGCGAAGCTCAACGGCATAACGGAGGTCGAGCTGGGCATTGAAATAGGAGCCGGCAAACTCCTCGAGCTCCTGGGGGGTCGGTTTCACCATAACGATCTTAGGGGCGGTCTGCTCGCCTCCGCCTTGTTTCCAGACAAATTGTTGAACTTTCCCTTCCTTGTCTTTTTGAAAGGCGATCCGGGCATCGGCGAAGGCCAAAAGAAATTCGGTTTTCGATAGGGTAACCAGAGGAAAGCTCATCCCGGGAACACTTAAGATCAGCTGGTCGCCCTTGCGGCTGATCGTATAGACCTGCCCCGGCCCCATTCTGTAATCGCCGGCATAGGAATCCAGGATCTCCGGGCTTACCTTGACAGTCTTTTTCGCAGCTGCCGGCAGACTCTTCTTCACCGGCTCGACAGGGGCCGGAAGATAAATATCGGCAATATCCTGGAGGAATCCCTCCACAAGAGTATAGTCCCAATTGGCAAGCACGGCGAAGCCAAACTTCTGGTCCGGGAAATAGACCAGGGCCGCTCCGGAGCCGGCCCAATTCCCGATCCGCGATACCTTCCTTCTCCCCGGCCCGTCCTCGACGTTCCAGCCATAGCCGAAACCCGAGCTCTGGCCATTGCTCAACAGGCCAGCCGTGAACATCTTGGCGAAGACGTCTTTGCCGCCCACCTGTCCGGTCTCCAAGTTAAGCAGCCATTTGGCCAGGTCGGCGATCGAGGCGAAAAGCGAATGCGACCCGGCCAGGGACAAGTTGTCGATGCCCTTCAGGTATTCCCGGCGGGTGAAGTTATAGGTGAAAGCCTGGTCGTCAAAGATCGAGCGGAAGTTGTCGCGAAACTGGGTCCTGGTCATTTTCAAGGGCTTGAAGATGTTTTCCCAGGCCCAATCGGAGAAAGGTCGGCCGGTCGCGCGCTTGATCGTTTCCGCCAGCAGGTCGTAATTGGTATTGGAATCCTGGAAGCGATCACCGGGGGGGAACGCAAGCTGCTTCTGGGCCTTGATGATATTCAGCACCTTTTCGAACGTGACCTCCTCTTTGTCCCGGCCGCTTAGCTGGAGCACGGAAAGCCAGTCCCGCAGTCCACTGGTTTGATAGAGCAGGTGGCGCAGCTTGATCGGAGTCCCGAAATCGGGGATTTCCGGGATGTATTTGCGGACATCGTCGTCCAGCGACAGTTTGCCCTCATTCTCCAGCAAGGCGACGGCCATGCCGACGAACGGTTCGGCCGCGGTGGCTATATTGAAGACCGTCTTCGGGGCAATGGCGACGCCGTGCTCCTGACAGGCCAGGCCGAACACGTTCTGATAAACGACCTGTCCCTCCTTGACCACGACCACGGCAAAGCCGGGCTGGTCCAGCCGGTTCCAAAAATCGAACAGCTTGTCCATCCTCGCATTCGGCGACGGGGGTGTTTCTTTTTTATCGGCGCTTTGGCCAAAAGCAAAAAGGGACAGCAGTATTAAACACGCCGCGGCCCTTAAACTGACTTTAGTCATTGGCTCCTCCCGAATAAATCCCGATCGGCAGAATGTCGATTCAAAATATCCGTCAGCCCCATTTTAAGGAAAGACAAACCGTTTTACAATACGGTCATTGCCGCCTGATCACGCCCGAAACGAATCAACTCCAGTCCATAGCTACTGTTCCTTGTTTTTGAATTTCATTCCAAATTTGTTACACTAACGGGTGTTGAAGGAGAAATCGACTTGCCCATCGTCAGAAGCCGTTCGCCTGTCGCCGGGTTCATTTTTTTCATTCTATTTATCAGTTTCATAAGGACGCCCGCCATGCCGGAGAACATCAACGAGTTCACCCAAATTTTGCCGGATACCATCGCCGGTTGGAAAAAAGCCGATCCGCCCAAACTCTACACGCCCGGGAATCTGTCAACCTACATCGACGGCGGCGCCGAGCTCTACATCTCTTACAACTTCAAGAGCGCCCTGTCGGTGATATACAAGGATTTCGCCGAAAACGAGATCGTCGTTGACATCTTCGATATGGGCTCCGCCCCCGACGCCTTCGGCGTCTTCGCCCATTCGCGGGAAACGATCGACAACCAGTTCGGCCAGGGCAGCGAATATGCCGCAGGCCTCCTGACCTTCTGGAAGGACCGCTATTACGTCTCGATCCTCGCCTATCCGGAAACGACGGAAAAAAGGGAGGTCGTTTTCAAGCTGGGCCAGGCGATCGCCGGCGGGATCAAGAGCGAGGGCGCCCTGCCGCCGATCATCGCGCTGCTCCCGGCGGAAAACCTGCTCCCGGAAACCGTTCGCTATTTTCACCACTACATCTGGCTTAATAGTTTCTATTTTGTCTCCAACGAGAATGTCTTGAACATCGACAACGACACGCCGGCGGCCTTAGGCAAATACCAGCAGGACGGCGCCGTTTTTTTCCTGCTGCTGGTCCGCTACCCCGATGCCGCCAGGGCCGAAGCGGCCGGCCGGCAATTCCGGCAAAAGCTGCTGGACGGAGCGGAGGATGGGATGCGCCCGACGAAAGAGAGCCGCTGGACGGGACTCCAGTGCCGGGGCGATCTGGTCAGCGTCGTTTTCAACGCCCCGGATACGCCGACCGTCCGGGCTATTTTCGCCAAGATCAAGACTTGAAAAGGAAGGAAAGATGAAGCCCAGAAAATCGATCAGCAGACGGCAATTCATTAAAAGCGCTTCGGCCGCCGCCATCGGCACGACCCTGCTCCTCTCCGGACAGGAGACGGCCGCTCCCGTCAAGAGCGGCAGGAGCCGTGTCGTCCTGGTGCGCGACCTCAATGTCCTGGATGGAAACGGCAATCCACAATATGCGGTCGTTGAGGAAATGCTCGATACCGGCATTAAGGCCTTGACCGGCATGCCCGATCCTCAGAGCGCCTGGAAAACGATCATCAAGCCCGACGACATCGTCGGCATCAAAAACAACCGCTGGCCCTACCTGCGCACGACCGCCGAGGTCGAAAACTCCATCAAGAAGCGGATCATGGAGGTCGGGGTCAAAGAAGCCGACATCAGCGTCGATGACCTGGGCGTTTTGCAGAATCCGGTCTTCCAGAAGGCGACGGCCCTGATCAACGCCCGGCCGATGCGCTCGCACCATTGGGCCGGCGTCGGTTCGCTGATCAAAAACTACATCATGTTCATTCCCGAGCCGATCACGATCCACCCCGACTCCTGCGCCGACCTGGCCTCGATCTGGGACCTTCCGGTCGTCAAGGGCAAGACGCGGTTGAATGTCCTGGTGATGTTCACGCCCCAATTCCACAGCTTCGGCCCCCACAGCTTCAATCCCAAATATGTCTGGAAATACTACGGCCTCATGATGGGATTCGACCCGGTCGCCGTCGACGCCACCGGACTGCGCATCATCGAGGCGATCCGCCGGGAATATTTCGCCGAGGAACGCCCCCTCAACCCGCCGGCCAAGCACATCGCCATCGCCGACAGCAAATACCATCTCGGCACCGCCGACCCGCAAAAGATCGAGCTCGTCAAGATCGGCTACGACAAGGAGAGTTTCGTCTGATCTCCAGGACAAAGACTGACGCGGCCTAAATCTCCGCCCCGTCACCCACAAGGCGGCCAAGAAGGCCTTGCCGAGCCCGGAGTTATCTCCCCCTCATGGTTGACTTGCCGCCGGTTCCCTCTTATATTCATACCATGGGGAAGGGGACGATGCCGCTTCAGTGTCCGAAATGCTATACGCTTAACTCCGATGACAGTACGTTTTGCTCGAAATGCGGAGCTTCTTTGGACGATCTCTTTGAAACACTGCCCTACGCCGGTCCGGGCGCGGCCGAGACCGAGAATGTGGACCATTTCATGCCCGGGGAGATGTTCGACCGGCGTTACCGGATCATCGAAGAGATCGGCTGGGGAGGGATGGGCCGCGTCTACAAAGCCGAAGACACCGAGCTGAACATCACCGTCGCTCTCAAGATCATTCGGCCGCGATTGTCGTCCAATCCCCGTTTTATCGAACAGTTCAAAAAAGAGATGCTTCTGGCTCGGTCGATCTCCCACGAAAACGTCATCCGGATTTTTGATCTGGGGGAGGCGCACCAAACCAAGTATATCTCGATGGAGTACATCAAGGGGCAAAATCTGAAAGAGTTTCTCCATGCGTCGGGGACCCTGGCGGTCGAGACGGTCGTCCATATAGCCCGACAGATCGGCGAAGCGCTCAAATTCGCCCACGCGAAGGGGATTATTCATCAGGACCTGAAGCCTGCCAATATCATGATCGACCAAAGCGGCCGGGTCTATATCATGGACTTCGGGCTGGCCAGGGCCGTCTACGGAGCGGATGCGGGGAAACCGGGCGAAGTCGCGGGAACCCCTCAATACATGTCTCCCGAGCAGGCCAAGGGCGAGAAAATTGGCCAGGCCTCCGATATCTATTCGTACGGAGCCATCCTCTATGAGATAGCCACCGGCCGGCCCATGTTCAAAGCGGACACCCCGGCCGAATACAGGGAAAAGCACGTTTCGGAAAGGCCCGTCCCTCCGGCCAAAGTAAATCCGCGGCTGCCTAAGCAGCTGGAGCACATCATCTTCAAGTGCCTGGAAAAGGACTCGGCCAGGAGGTACCAGAATATCGCTGAGATTCTGGCCGACCTGAATCAACTGGAGAGAACGGGCGCGGCAACGTTTGCCGGGTGGGCCAAGAGCCGTTGGGTCACCGTGCTGACCGCGGTCTTTTTTTTGGTCGTGGCCGCGTTCGTCTATTACTTCTTGATCAATCCTCACCCCCCGCCCTTGCCGCCTGGCAAAAGCCCTTCTCTGGCGGTTATGTACCTGACGAACAATACCGGGGACAAAAGCCTGAATTACATGCGGCAGACCCTGAGCGAGCTCCTGATCGCCGACCTCCTCCAATCCCAGTATGTCCGCGTTCTGACTGGAGATAAAATCTACGGAATTCTCAAGACGTTGAATCTTCTCGATGCGCCGGCTTACTCCTCGGAGGAACTCAAGAAAGTGGCGTCTAAGGCCAAGGTCGACTATATCCTCCAGGGGAGCTTCACTAAAGCCAAAGACCAGTTCCGGATCAACACGTCCCTTCATAGGGTCGACACCATGGAGGTACTAAGTGCCGAGCGGGAGCAATGGACGGGCGACGATAGCATGTACTCCATGATCGAAAGTTTGACCCGAAAAATCAAGGAGGATATCAAGCTGCCGGCGGAGGCCCTTGCCAAGGATATCCACAGGGACCTCAGAAAGATCACGACCGGTTCCTCCGAGGCGTTCAAATACTTCGTGGAGGGCAAACGCCTGTTCGAAGAGCAGAAATTTGAACAAAGCTTGAAAGCCTTGGATCAGGCGGTTTCCCTGGATCAGGAATTTGCTATGGCCTATCGCTTAATGGCCGAGAACTTCTTTTATTTACAGGATGACGAACAGTACAAAAAGTCCATCAACAAAGCCCTGTCTTTGCTCAACCGGGTGTCCGACAGGGAATTCTACATGATCCAGGGATTCGCCGCTTCGTCCCCCCGGGAAGCTGTTGACATCTACAAGAAATTGCTGGCGCTCTATCCTAACGATACGGATGCCCTTGGAGAAATGGGGGCCCAGTACAGAAACATGGAAGCTTGGGGCCCGGCCGCCGAACAATTCGAAAAAATCCTGAGCATCGATGATATGGATGAACTGGCCTACGAGAATCTCTCCCTGATCTACATGGCCCAGGGGGAGTATCAGAAGGCCGTTGATCTTTTGAAATCCCGTCTCGACGTTTTTTCCGCCTGGTTCGGTTTCCACAACCGGTTGGCCACGACTTATCTTTGCCTCCATCAATATGACCTCGCTCTCAAGGAAGCCCGGAAGGCCGGGGCCATTGAACCGGCAAGCTTCGAACCTATCGAACTCGAAGGCCTGATTCATCTCGTCAAAGGAGATCCCGGGGGGGCGGAAGTATCCTTCCGGCAACTGATCAAATCTGACAACCCTCAATTTCCACTAATAGGACGGAAATGGCTGTGCCAGTTGTATCTGATGCAGGGAAAATACGATCAATTAAGGGAAGAAGTCAAAACGGGCTTGGACCATGCCCGCATGGTTGAGATGTCCTCAGAGTTGCGGGCGTCGGAGCGGCACGCGATGAAGATATTATCCGCCTATTTGGGGCTTCAGACGAACGGGCTCCCCCTGGCCTACGAAGATTCGAACCAGGCCCTGGAAGCCGCCCAGGAGGAATCGGGGCGGATCGATCATATCGGATTAGCGCTGCATTTCCGCGGGCTTATCCTGGCGAAAATGAAAAGGTTTGAGGAAGCTAAGGTCACGGCGGAAAAACTAAGGGAGTGCATAGAGAAATCTGAAGTCCCAAATGACCTCCGGTATTATCATCGCCTGATGGGCGAGATCGCCCGGGAAGAGGGCGACTTGACGAAGGCTATCGGCTCTTTTGAAACCTCCGTAAAGCTGCTGCCCGGGCAGAATTACAAATACGACCTCCATATCCTCTTTCTCGATTCCCTGGGTTCGGCTTATTTTCAGAAGGGCGATTGGGACAAGGCTCAAAAAAGCTACGAGCAAATCGTCACCCTGACGACCGGAAGGTTGAGATGGGGAGATCTCTATTCCAAGAGCTTTTATTGGCTGGGAAAAATTTATCAGGCGCGGAATCAGCAAGAAACAGCGGTCGAGTTCTATCGACGGTTTCTCGAAGCTTGGAGCCAGGCCGATACCGCGCTTCCGGAGATCGGCGATGCCCGGAAGCAGCTATCCGTCTTGGACCCTCAGCCTCCGTTTTGACGCGTCCGTCCGGGCCCGGCCCGGATGGATTCCGTAGTTTTCCAAATCTTTCCACAGGCGCTGTTTTTCTTTTCTGACGATCTTTCTGATCCCGCAATCCACGGGCATGATCCTGCCGATGATTCCGCTGGCAAACGCGGCATCGACCGGGCAGATGACACAGTCATGAACATCCCGGCAGAGACCGCAGAATTTCTCCGGCGTGTGAAAATAATCCATCCTGAGGTCGGCATAGCGGGCGAGGATCCGAGGATAGATCCTTCGGTCATGGGTGATGAAGAAATCCAGATCCCCGAAACAATACCGGGCGGTAGTGGGGCTTTTCATTTTTTTGTGGAAATCATAGAAAAGGTGGCAGCCCCAGAGGCGGCCGTCCGGAGACAGGGCCATTCTGTCTTCGCCCGCCCGGCAGCCGAAAATGCCTAGTTCTGTTGATGCCCTAAAATTGGTAACCGGAATATAGCCTTTCTTCCGGCGGAAAGCGAGGAGGAACCGGCGAAGGTCCGATAATTCCGAACCCAGTCGGGCAAGGGCGTCCCTGCCCCAGGGCCGGTGGTTGGTAAAGGAAATCTGGGCGTCCCTTACGCCCCTTTCGACGATGTCCCGAATCGAGGCGGACAAGTCGGCGACGGTCTCCGGCGTGAAAACGCTGTTGGTGAGAAGCTCGATTCGCGGACGGTCCAACAGTCTCTCGAGGGCTCCGGAGACAACAGGGAAGCTCCCCTTTTTCCTGCCCTTTTCCTGGGCCCGCCCGTCAAAACTCAGGAGGACTGTGAACCGATTCTTATCGAAAAGTCTGAGAGTGTCATCGTCGAGAAGGCTGCCGTTGGTCGAGATGGAATATTGGATATTTTTTCTCTGCCGCCGGTTTTCCGCCTTGACGGCATGCACAGTGCTCTTAATTGTGTCCTTGGCCAGGAGAGGCTCCCCCCCGTAAAAAAGGATCGAACATTCATTCTCGAAACGGGGGAAGAAGAACTCGATCGCTCTTTCGACGCCGGTCGGATCGAGAAAAAGGTCGTCTTTTTCCTGATAGCAGTAGCTGCAGGAAAAATTGCACCCTCCCGTCAGGATGAGGGAGAGATTGGAAAACATGCTCGACGGATTATCTTCTCCTCGTCCCTAAAGATACAAACTGTTCCCGCACTATTTTTGTGATAGGTTTTCCACATCCGAGGATTGGCAATGGAAACCGTTCTTTTGCCAATATCACATAGATGTTTTTGAGCGCCTTTTTCAACTCTGCTCGGGTTGCTTCCCAATCTTTGCAGTCGGGTAATTCTGGATTGATCGGGACAGTGTTGATAAAAGCTTCGAGATTCTTGAAAAGAAAATAGCTTTTAGTCATAGGGTCCATTTTCCCCCTCCTCTGTGAATACTTGCCTTCATTATAAATTTCCCCACTGCGGATGTCAACAAGAAAAAACTCGACTCAGAGCCAGGCGATTGACAAGGGCGCCGGACCGACATATAAAAGCAACGGCCGGTTAAGAATGACGCATCTCTTCGACTGGTGGAAAGAGTCCCCCCCTGCCGCCCGGCGGTCGCTCGCGGCCGCCTCCCTGGGCTGGATGCTCGATTCCTTCGATGTCATGCTCTACGCCATGGTCCTCGCCGCCCTGATGAAGGACTTCCACATGGTCAAGAGCACGGCCGGAATGCTGGGATCGCTGACGCTCCTGGCTTCGGCGGCGGGGGGGATGGTCTTCGGCGTCGTGGCCGACCGTTTCGGCCGGACGCGGGCGCTCAGGGCCAGCATCCTGATCTACTCCGTTTTCACCGCGGCCTGCGGCCTCGCCCGGACGGTCCCGTTGCTTGCCGTCTTCCGGATCTGCCTGGGACTGGGGATGGGCGGCGAGTGGGCCAGCGGCGCCGCCCTCGTCTCCGAAACCTGGCCGGCCGAGCACCGGGGCAAGGCGCTCGGTTTCATGCAGAGTTTTTGGGCGGTAGGTTACGCGTCGGCAGCCCTCGTTACAGCCATCATCCTGCCTCGTTGGGGCTGGAGAGCCGTGTTCTTCGTCGGCGTCCTGCCCGCCCTCTTCACGCTCTGGGTCAGAGCCAAGGTCGAGGAACCGGAGATCTGGAAGACCCAGAGGGACCTCAAGACACAAGTAGGGCCCGGCGCTCTGCGGCCGCGTCTCTCAGGCCGGCTCATGCGCATCACCGCGGCGGTGGTCCTGATGAACGCGTTCACGATGTTCGCCTGGTGGGGGCTCAATCTCTGGATCCCGGGATATCTCTCCCTCCCCCGAGACCAAGGAGGGATCGGCCTCGGCCCCGGCCTCATGTCTGCCCTCGTCATCTTCATGCAGGTCGGGATGTGGCTGGGTTATCTCACGTTCGGGTACATCAGCGACACGGCGGGAAGGAAGAGGACATACGTCGTTTACGTGCTGGCCGCGTCCGGCTTCGTTCTGCTCTATTCCGCGGTCCACACTCCCCTTCTCCTGTTCTTCCTCGGCCCGTTCGTCGCCTTCTTCGGGACAGGATACTTCTCCGGGTTCGGCGCTCTGACGGCCGAGCTCTACCCGACCCGCATCCGGGCCACGGCCCAGGGATTCACCTACAATATCGGGAGGATCGCTTCGGCGGCCGCGCCCATCGCGGTCGGGTCGCTGGCCCAGACTCACGGCTTCGGAAAGGCCTTCCTCCTGACGTCAGCAGCTTTCCTTATGGCCGCCCTGATGTGGCTCTGGATCCCCGAGACCCGCGGCAAGGCCCTCGAGTCGTAAGGTCTCGCAAGAGATCCGTCCATGCCTTCATCTTCAGTGCTTCCGTAAGATGCCCGCGACCGCCAGGGCGATCGCGGCGAGGGCCGCGATCTGAATGGGCCGGATCACGTTCCCGAAAACAAGGACGGAGCAAACGGCCGGGTAAACGATGGACGAAACGTATTGAACGGGCCCTGTCCGCATCATCGTCTCGATCCTGTAAGCGAGCTGGAGAGCGATGAAGGCCGTCAGGGAGAAGAGCAGGTAGAGATAGACATAGGGCGAATGGAGGTAGTCGCCGACACGAAAGCCATAGAGCCCGACCAGGACCTTCATCAGGACGAGGACGATTCCCGTCGAGGTCCCCGAGACCGAGGCGAACATCACGGCCCGGATTGTCCGGGCCATGCCTTTGGCGAAAGCCGTCGCGAAGAGAAGCAGCGGGAATGCCGCGGCGCCCGCGAGAAGGGGAATGTTCAAGGCATCCTTTCCCGGGGACGGTTCGTAGATGTTGAGCAGGATGATGGATAGAAAAATAGCGTCGGTGTATAAGGCGTCCGAGCGGTGAAGCTTCTCACCGAGAACGGCCGCGGCCAGGAAAACAAGGACAACGACCCCGAAGCCCGCGAAGGCCGCCACGATATGGGGTGTCAGCGTCTTGAGGGCCATCAAGCTGGGGACGACGTAGAGGTTGGACAGCAGGAAGCCCGCGATCCAGGTCCCCAGGTCCCTCCGCCAAGCCTTGTCCCTCTGGCCCTGATGTCCGATCCAGGCGATCCCCTTCTTCATGAGGATCATGCCGGTAGAAAGGACCCCGTAGGCCGTGAGGGCGAGGAGCGCGGCGATCGCCTTTGACATGCGATTATTATTCCAAGCCGTTCAGGCGGCTGGTCCGTTCAGAGCGGCGGCGAAATTCAGGATGGCCTGCTCCTTGATCTTCGATACGCTCGCGTCGATCTTGGAGATCTTCTTGATGATCGCTTTTTCCAGCCAATTCATTCGGTCGAAATCGAACTCCCCGCCGAACAGGCCCTTGGCCGTCGCCGCGCCAATCAGAACCTCAGGGAAGGCGCCGGCGAATTGCTCCTCGGCCTTCGGCCCTTCTTCCATGCAGCACAAGAACAGGCCGAGGCGCTTGCTTTTCAGGACCTCGAGGTTCTTCGCGCAAAAGTCCTTCACGCCCTTCTGGACCTTTCCGGCGTGGATGGAGCCGCC
>JALHVH010000257.1 GCA_022867105.1 Candidatus Aminicenantota bacterium | reverse complement strand
TGCAGCGCCTGCCGGCGGTGCACGCTGAACTGCCCCATGGGCGTTGACACGGCGCTCATCATCCGGTTCGCGCGCGGGCTCCTGACCGAGCTGGGCATTGTCCCGGAAGGCGTCTTCAACGTCAGCCGCGACCAATGGGAGACCGGGAACCAGATGGCCGTTACGGAAGTGGATTACCTCGAGACGCTCCAGTGGATGAAGGAGGAGCTTCAGGCCGAGCTGGAGGACCCGACGGTCGATATTCCCGTGGACAAGCCGGACTGCGATTTCCTGTATGTCATCAACCCCCGCGAGATCAAGTTCGACCCGCGCTCTATCGCCAACGCGGCCAGGATCTTCCATCTGGCCGGTGAATCGTGGACCCTGCCGAAGAACGGCTGGGACATGACGAACTTCGGATTGTTTTCCGGCGACGACAGGCTGGGCGGCTGGGTGGCGAAGAACGTCTATGAGGCGGCCGCCAGGCTTCGGGCCAAGCGCATCGTCATCTCTGAATGCGGGCATGGCTACCGCTCGACCCGCTGGGAGGGTTTCAATTGGGCGGGCTTCGACCAGCGTCTTCCCATGGAATCCGTGGTCGTCACCTTGGACCGCTATCTCAAGGAAGGACGGATCAAGGTGGACAGGGCAAAAAATCCCGAACCCGTCACCTTCCACGACTCCTGCAACATCGCCCGCTCCGGCGGGATCACCGAGGCGCCGCGCCGGGTCCTCAGACGCGTCTGCGCGGACTTCCGGGAGATGCGTCCCAACCGGACCGAAAACTACTGCTGCACGGGAGGAGGCGGCCTGCTCTCCATGGCCGAGTACCGGCCGCTCCGGCTCGAAGCGGCAAAGATCAAGGAGGAGCAGCTGCGTGCTACGGGGGCGAAGCTCGTCTGCACCATGTGCCACAACTGCATCGACGGCCTCTCCGACGTCATCAAACATTACAAGCTGGACATGAAGGTCGTCCAGGTCCTTGACCTCGTGAGCAGGGGGACCCCTCGTTAATATGCCGATGGATAAGATCTACAGGAAACGATACCAGGTTCTGACCTACGACGTGGACGTCGAGATGAAGGCGCACCTGCCTGTGGTCCTCGATTTCTTCCAGGACGCCGCCCGCGACCACGCCGGGCTCCTGGGCTTCTCCGTTTTCGACCTCCAAAAAAAGGGTTTGACCTGGGTGATGTCACGATACCACATCAAGGCCCTGCGTTACCCTGTCCTGGGCGATTCGGTGGAGGTTTCGACCTGGACGTCGGGAAAGCATGGCTTTTTCGCCATGAGGGAGTTCGAGGCCAGGGACGCCGGGGGAGAATTGCTGGTCGCGGCCACGAGCTCATGGATGGTGATCACCCTCGATAAGAAGCAGCCGGTCAGGCCCGAGTCCGTCGTCTCCGACGAAAACGTCCTGGATAAGCGGGCCATCCCGGACACGTTCGATCCCCTCCCCAAACCCGGGAGGACGGATAAGGAGATGCTCTTCCGTGCCCGGCTCAGGGACCTGGATTTCAACAACCATGTCAACAATGTCGGCTACATCCATTGGGCCCTGGAAGGGATGCCGGCGGACGTTCTCCGGTCCAGCCGGGCGTCCGAAGTGGAGATTGTCTACAAGGCAGAGGTCTTGTACGGAGACGAGGTCCTCTCCCGCGTGCAGGACGCCGGCCCGGTGCAAACAGGTGTGTTCTTGCACCAGCTCGTCAACCGGGAAAGCGGCGTCGAACTGGCCCGTCTAAGGACCTGCTGGAAATCGCGCCAAAACGTCCTCAGCTGATATCATGATCGCCCCAAAATTGCCGACATGAATATCCCGTCGGCAACGTTAAGGGGCGCTGGTTTATTAATACGAACGCAATAAAAATAGTACCAATGTATGAACGGCCCTGAATGCCGTCCTCAAGCCCCCGTAGCGGAGGGGGGACCCGTCGGCTTTTTCGACGGGGGGAACCGACGGGACTGGTTCCCCGGGGGCCGGGGGAGTGAGGGCGGCTTCAGGCCGCTTAAAGTCAGATGTAAAACTACTTAATGTTTTTGTATTAGATGAGAAGACGTATAATAGAAATAGCGCCCGAGGAGACTTGAGTGAGAAAGACAGCCCTGTTCATGATATTCGCGGTCTTGGCCGTTCTTGCCCTGCCGGCGTTGACCGCCGATAAGACGCCTCTTCCCGAAGGCTACAAGAAGTGGCTGGACGAGGAGGTCGTTTACATCATTTCTTCCCTGGAGCGTGAGGTTTTCCTAAAGCTTCGGTCGGACCGGGAGCGTGACCTCTTCATCGAGGCCTTCTGGAAGCACCGGGATCCGACGCCGAACTCCGCGGACAACGAGTTCAAGACTGAACACTACCGACGCATCAATTACGCCAACCATTTTCTCGGCCGCGAAGCGCCGAAGCCCGGCTGGATGACCGCCCGGGGCCGGATCTACATCATCTTGGGCGAGCCGAACGACATCGAGAGGCTCCAGGGCCAGCAGGGGATCTACAACTGCGAGATCTGGTTCTACCAAGGCAAGACCGATCTGGGCCTTCCCCCCGGTTTTAACATCCTCTTCTACCAGGAAAGCAACCAGGGGGAGTACAGGCTCTACAGCCCTACAAACGACGGACCTCAGGCCCTCCTCGCGGGAGACATCGTTTCAGCCTCAGATTACGCGACCGCCTACAAAAAGCTCCAGAACATCAACCCGACGCTGGCCTCAGTCTCCATGTCCCTCGTCCCCGGTGAGCAGTCGGGAGTCTACGGCCGTCCCTCCCTGATCTCGGATATGATGATCCAGAAGATCGAATCGGCCCCCGAGAGGATGGTCGAAGAGAAATACGCCAGAAAGTTCCTGGAATACAAGGACCTGGTGGAGGTCGAATATACCGCCAACTACCTGGATAGCGATTCGATAATCAAGGTTCTGAAAGATCCGTCCGGGAACTATTTTGTCCACTACAGCATCGAGCCCAAGAAGCTCTCGGTCAACAATTATGAGAACAAGTATTACACGACCCTGAAGCTCAACGGGAACGTGACGACGCTTGAAGGAAAACCCGTCTATCAATACGACAAGACGATCACTCTGGAAATGAACGAAACGCAGATGACGGAACGGAGCAACCAGCCCTTCGAAATCCATGACATGTTCCCTCTCATCCCCGGTGATTACAAGCTCTTGATCCTGGTCAAGAACGAGGTCTCCAAGGAGTTCACCTCCGTGGAGCAGACCCTCCATATCCCCGCGGACGGGACTGTCCTTCAAATGACGTCCCCCATCCTGGCCTACAAGGTCTCGCCTGTCGATCCTTCGACGAAGAAGCTCAAGCCCTTCCTGATGGGCTCCCATCAGGTCTACAGCCAACCGGGCAGGATCTTCCTCCCCAAAGACACACTCTCCGTGGCCTTCCAACTCTTGGGGCTCGAAGAAGACCTCAAACGGAAAGGCGAGGTGAGGTTTGCGTTCTTCAAGGATGAACAGCTTTTCAAGGAAAAGACGCGGAAGGCCGGCGAATACGCTGAGCTTCCGACGATCATCGAGGATTTTCCTCTTTCGGAATTCCCGCCGGCCCACTACAGGGTCCGGGTCTCCTTCCTGGCGGACGGGACCGAAGCGGCCTCTGCCAAGGACGAGTTCGATATCACTTTCGCGGCGGCCGTGCCCAGGCCATGGATCTATTCACGGGTCCTTCCGGAAGCCGGTGATCCCCTCTATGCCCAGGTGATAGGACTCCAGCTCTTCAATCTGGGGAGGCTGGATGAGGCCCGCCTCAGCCTGGAAAGGGCGTTTCGCGCCAGGCCGGACTCCCCGGAGATCGCCGTCCAGCTGGCCCAGATAGACCTGTCCCTGAAGCGGTTCGATAGGGTCGAGACTCTCCTGGCGCCCTTCCTGGCTGAAGAGAAGACTCCGAGATATGAGATCCTCAACCTGGCCGGCAGGGCCGCCCAGGGAGCGGGGAAGCTCGAGAAAGCCATCGAGATCTTCGACCTGTCGATCTCGCATTACGGAGTCAACATCAACGTTCTGAACGCCATCGGGGACTGCTATTTCGGGCTCGGCAAGTTCGACGAAGCCCGGGCGGTTTGGGAGAAATCGCTCTCCGCGAGCCCCGAGCAGCCGGAAGTCAAAAAGCGGCTCGAAACGCTGAAGAGCAGGAGGACGTCATGATAAAAAAATCCATTAAGACATCCTGGGGCCGGCCGGCGCTCGCCGGACTGGTCCTGGTCCTCATCGGGTTCCCCTTGGTGCTCAGGGCCCAGGGAGGCCTCGGGCGGGGACGAATAAGCGGCGATATCAGGGACGAGTCCGGGGCCCCCATAGAAGGCGCTCGCATCTCCGCCCAGAACCTTACGGTCGCCGCCGTCCTCGAGGGGACGTCGGATAAAAAGGGTCACTTCGCCATCGCTGGGTTGGGCACGGGCATGTGGAGGTTCACGGTCGTCAAGGAGGGCTATGTCACGCTGGTCAAGGAACTGGAGGTCCGCCAACTCAAGACGAACCCTCCCGTGGACCTCGTGATGAAGAAGGTCACCGGAATGGCGGCCCTACAGACCGATAATTCCGTTCTCCAGGCGTTCGACCAGGGAAACGCCTTCATCGAAGAGGGCAAGTATGATGAGGCCATCAAGATCTTTGACGAGTTCCTGGCCAAGTATCCCGAGGTCTATCAGACCCGTCTCAACATCGCCTCCGCCTGTTTGAAGAAGGGTGACCTGGTCAGGGCCGATGCCGAGTTCAAGGCCGTCCTGGAAAAGGCCGTTCCCGCCCAGGAGGGCGCTAAGCCGGACAAGGCCGCGGCCATCCGCGCCCTCTCGGGACTGGGGGAGATGGCCCTGGCAAAAGGGGATTTCGACGCGGCCCAAAAGAATTTTGCCCAGGCCCTTCAGATCTCGCCCGAGGACGAGGCTGCGGCCTACAACGTCGGCGAGATCTTCTTCTCCAACCAGAAGCTCGATGAAGCCATCCGGTATTTCGAGATGGCGATCCAGATCAAGAGCACCTGGCCCAAGCCTTACTACAAGCTTGGCCTGGTCTATCTGAACAAGGGGGATTTTCCCAAGGCCCTTGAGAACCTGAACAAGTTCGTTGAGCTCGACCCCCGGAACCCCGAAGTGCCGAACGTCAAGAACACCATCGCCGCGATCGAGAAGATGAAGAAATAGGGGAATGCGGCCCCGGCCCTTGAAGGCCGCTTCGGACCCAGCCTACACAAAACGTAAGAGAACCGGTTTTTTTACTTGACCACATTGTTGATATGTGATATATTACATTTACAGCTATTGAGAGGCGCGAATCTTTGACCGGAATCCTATTCGACATCAAGCGTTTCGCCATCCACGACGGACCCGGCATCCGGACGACCATCTTCTTCAAGGGCTGCCCCCTCCGTTGCGTCTGGTGTCATAATCCCGAGGGGATCGTATCCCG
>JALHVH010000256.1 GCA_022867105.1 Candidatus Aminicenantota bacterium | reverse complement strand
GTTCTCCGAAGCGACGGGGGACATCGTCCTCATCCAAGACGCCGACCTGGAGTACGACCCGGCCGACTATCCCGGCCTCCTCGCCCCCATCCTCGACGGCCGGGCCGACGTCGTTTACGGCTCGCGCTTCCTGGGGGGGCCGCACCGGGTCCTCTTTTTCTGGCACTCCGTTGGGAACCGGTTTCTGACCAACCTTACCAACGTGGTCACCAACCTGAACCTGACCGACATGGAAACCTGCTATAAGGTCTTCCGGGGGGACGTCCTGCGGAAGCTCTGCCTCAAGTCTCGCCGCTTCGGGTTCGAGCCCGAGGTCACGATCAAGGTCGCCAAGCTCAAGTGCCGGATCTACGAAGTTCCCATCTCCTATGCCGGCCGGAACTACAGCGAGGGCAAAAAGATCGGCTGGAAGGACGGGCTGGCGGCGCTTTGGCATATCGTGCGGTTCAAGTTCTTTTCTTGACTTTCCGGCTTTGCCGCTATAAGATTTTCCTTTAAATTCATTGAAAACAGGATATTAGGGAGGTTCTCATGAATGGAATTTCCTGGCTGGTCCCGGCCGGCATCATCGTCGTCATTCTCGCCATCCTCATCGTCATCATGGCCCTGCAATACCGCAAGGTCGGCCCCAACGAGGCCATCATCATCTCCGGCGGCCGGAAGCGCACGATCACGGCCCCGGACGGAACGCACAGGAAGGTCGGCTACCGCTACCGGCTCGGCGGCGGCACGTTCGTCTGGCCGTTCACCGAGCGGGTGGACGTCCTGCCCATAGACATCATCTCGCTCAACATCCGGACGCCCGAGGTCCTGACCCACGGCGGCGTTCCCATCATGGCCGAGGCTTCCGGCCAGGTGAAGGTCGATTCCACCGACGAGGGCATCCGCATGGCCGCCGAGCAGTTTCTCGGCCAGGGCAAAGACGGCATCCGCGACGTCGCCATGAGCGTTCTCGAGGGAAAAGTGCGCGAGGTCATCGGCACCATGACGGTCGAGGAGATCTACCGGGGCCGCCAGGAGTTCTCCAGTCGCGTGGCCCAGGCCGTCAAGAAGGACCTGGCCGCGATGGGCCTGGTCATGCTCTCCTTCGCCCTCAAGGATATCAGCGACACCCAGGGCTATATCGACGCCCTGAGCAAACCCCAGATCGCCGCGGCCAAGCGCGACGCGACCATCGCCCAAGCCGAGACCGAGAAGGAATCCATCATCAAGTCCTCCCATGCCAGAGAGGAAGGAGAGATCGCCCGCCTCCAGGCCGAGGCCCAGATCGCCAAGGCCCAGTGGGAGAACGAGGCCAAGAAGGCCGAGTCCCAGGTCTTCGTCAACTCCAAGAAGGCCCAGGCCGATTTTTCGTATGAGCTCGAGCGGAACCGGCTGAACCAGGAGATCAAGAAGGAAGAGGCCAAGGTCAAGCTCATCGAGAAGGAAGAGGCCATCAAGATCGAACAGGCCGAGATCTCCCGCAAGGAGAAAGAGCTGGAGGCCAACGTCCTCAAGCCGGCCGACGCCCGCAAGTATCAGATCAAGGCCGAGGCCGAGGCCGAGGAGTTCCGCATCCTGGCCGAGGGCAAGGGAAAGGCCGACGTTCGGAAGCTCGAGGCCCAGGCGGCGGCTGACGAGATCAGGCTCAAGGGCCTGGCCGAAGCCGAGGCCATGCTCAAGAAGGCCCAGGCTTGGGAAAAGTATAACCAGGCGGCCGTCCTCGAGATGTACATCAAGGCCCTTCCCGAGCTGGCCAGGGCCGTGGCCGAACCGCTCTCCAAGGTGGACAAGATCGTCATCGTCGGCGGCGGCGACAAGGACCTCGGGACGACCAAGATTACCGGGCAGGTCGCCCAGGTCCTGGCCCAGCTGCCCGATATCGTCAAGGCGCTCACCGGCGCAGACATCAACAAGTTCCTGAGGAACAAGCTCTCGCCCGAGGAAAAGCCTCCCGCCGAGAAGAAATAAGCCGGGGCGGGGGCGAAACATGATCTCTGAAAAAGTCAACCAAATCGGCGCGTCCCCGACGCTCAAGATCTCGGCTAAGGCCAAGGCCATGCGGGCCGAGGGGATAGACGTCATCGACCTGAGCCTGGGCGAGCCCGACTTCCCCACCCCCGAGAACGTCAAGGCCGCCGGGGTCAAGGCCATCCAGGAGAACTTCACCAAATACACGGAGATCGACGGCATCCCGGCCCTCCGGAAAGCCATCATCCAGCGGCTCAAGGACGACCAC
>JALHVH010000255.1 GCA_022867105.1 Candidatus Aminicenantota bacterium | reverse complement strand
TCTAATCGATGCTTGGAATTGCGGAATATCTCGGCGCAGCCGTAAGTCCGAATCAGGAAATTGTGTTCACTTCATCCCTGCCAGCCGCTTCCTGGCATCCTCGACTTCGGGCAGGCCGGGGTCGGCAAGTTTCATCCCGTCCAAAAATTTATGGTAATGTCTCCTGGCCGCCGCGGGGTTTTTCATCTTCTCGGAGAACCGGCCAAGGGCCTCCTCGGCTGACGCTCTGGTCCGCCAGTAGAATGGCAAACGCCACCAGGCGTTAAGGCCCGCTCGGTCCAGGCTCCCCAGCACGTCTTCCGGCTTGTCTTGAGCCATGGCCATCTCGGCTCCGGACTTGCACTCTATCCTTTCGGCGCCCTGCTTACGAAAGCGAAGCCCGAGTGTAAGCGGTCTCTAATAGTTTTAAATCCGGTTGACAAATGAGTATGAACCCTATATATAATTTCCTTAGGTTTTTTCATTAAAAGGGTGCAGCGATCGAGTGGAGCTGCAGGAGTCATGGGTGGTCGGGCCGCCATCCATATTTTGCCCGTATGGCAACAATATGGAGGCAAAATGGCACAACCGACCGATCGAATTCAAACCACTGACGAATCTCCAGGCTGTCTAGGGATTCTGTTTAGATTGTTCTGGATGTGGGGAGGGGTCGCAATCCTAATCTTTGTTGGGATCGATATCGTCTTAAAGAGCTTTCGAGTGCTTTCGATTTTTCTCTATTGGCTGACAGTAGTTACCATTATCTGTGCCCGTCTCGTCGATATCCGTTTTTTCCGAGGCGAAACCTTCGATGGGAAACCTGCTACCATGAAACATTGGATAAGATATGCTGCCCTGCTTTTGGCTTCTTCCAGTGTTTTCTTTATGGTGCTTCTGCTGCTCAAACAATTCAGAGTCTTCAATTAAAGAGCAATGGGAATCAGCACCCTACTGCTCTCCGTCGGTCTGATCGCGGCCGGTTCCACGTGTTGCCAGATCCCCGCACGGACCGTCCGCGCCCTTCGGGACGAGGAAGGAGGAGAGTCATGATATGGGACCGAGAAGGATTGAAGTCCGTGATCAGGGAGAAGATCGGCGAGCACAAGTTCGTCGTCGTCTCCAACCGGGAACCCTATATCCACATTTATTCGGCCGGCGGGATCAAGGTCATCACTCCTGCCAGCGGCATGACAACCGCTCTCGACCCCGTCATGACGGCTTGCGGCGGAACCTGGGTGGCGGCCGGCATGGGGGAGGCCGACAGGGACGTCGTCGACGCGAAGGACAGGGTCCGGGTGCCTCCCGATGCTCCCGCCTATACACTGAGGAGGGTTTGGCTCAGTCGCGACGAGGAGAACGCCTTCTACTACTCCTATTCCAACGAGGGGCTGTGGCCGCTCTGTCACATCGTGCACGTCCGCCCTATCTTCAGGGAAAAGGACTGGCAGGTTTATACGGACGTAAACAAGAAGTTCGCGGACACGGTCCTCGAGGAGGTTGGGGACGACACGGCCTTCGTTTTCATCCAGGACTATCATTTTGCCCTCCTCTCGGCGATGATCAAGGAGAGACGCCCCGACATCATCGTCGCCCAGTTCTGGCACATCCCATGGCCCAACCCCGAAGCCTTCAGGGTATGCCCGAACGCCGCCGATATCTTGGACGGGCTTCTCGGCAACGACATCCTGGGGTTCCACATCCGCTACCATTGCCTGAACTTCCTGGACTCGGTGGATCGCTTCCTCGAGGTCCGCGTCGACCGGGAGAGGCTGTCGGTATTCAAGGGGGGGCTGGAGACCCTCGTCCGGCCGTTCCCCATCAGCATCGATTTCGAAAGGATCGAGAAGCTCTCGGGCTCGCCGGCCGTCTCGGACCGGGTCAGGGCCATCCGCGGGGATTTCCGGTTTAAGGGGCGCTTCCTGGCCGTCGGTGTCGACCGCATGGATTACACGAAGGGGATAGTTGAACGCTTCGCGGCCGTGGACCGCTTTCTCGAGAAATACCC
>JALHVH010000254.1 GCA_022867105.1 Candidatus Aminicenantota bacterium | reverse complement strand
GAAGGAGTGTCTCCAGCCCCCTCAGGACGCCGATGTCCGTTCTGGCCGTGAGTTCGATCTTATCCGGCCGGATGGAGAGGTTGTAAGCCTCGTCCTCGAACGGCTCGAGCTTGCCGGCCTTCTCGTATTTATAGACGAGCGCCGCCGGCTCGCTCGCGGCCTGCGTCAGGAAGAAGTCCTGTTTGAAGAATAGCCCCGTTCTTCCCGAAAGCCTGAACATGAAACGGGAAGCGGCCTTAAAAGCCCGTGCGGCCGGGCCCGTCGCGCCGGCGACATAGAAGCCTTCCATGACCCGGTGCTTGCCCTCAGCCGGCACGACCTTGGCCGGCATGGGCATGAGGTCGAATCCCCGGGCACCGACGTTTGCCGCGACCGACGATCCAGGGAACTGAAGCACGGATCCCAGGACCAGCATGAGCGGGATGATCGGCGTCTTTTTTCTCATCATGGGGCCTCCTCCTAAATCAAAGAGGATTATTTATAGCACAGATGGCAAATGAATAGAAATGTATCGATTTTCGGGAGCCTTATTTATCTATTAGGAGATCCTCAAGCTAACAGGCTATTTCTCAAGCTCAGCGAGGCGCTTTTTGGCGTCCTTAATTTAGGGCTTGCCGGGGTCGGCGTCTCGTATTCAGTGATAGCCTTCTCAGTTTTCGACCTTTTCGACGACGATCGTGAGCTTGGAAACCAGGGCCGCGATGGCCCCGATAGCGGCCCAGACCGGGATGACGATGGCGCCGACGACGCCCACGGTCAGCGGGATCTCCATGAACGTCTTGCCGCTCTCGTCCTTCAGGATGATCCGGCGGATATTGCCCTGGTGAAGGAGTTCCTTGAGCTTGTTGAGGATCTCGTCCCCGTTGAGCTTGAATTCCTCGGTCCTAGTTTTTTTCTCTTCGGCCATGTTGAGCCTCCTTTTTAGCATTTCAACAAATGGTTCTCTCCCATCTTGGGTGGGTCCCATTTAGAGGAACCGTGCCCGCTCGGCCCTTCGAGGGCTTTCCTCCGGGAGCTGCCCCTGCGTCCTTCTCGGCGATCCCACAAGCCATGAACCCAATTCATACGGGATAAAAGAAAACCATCTATATAATACGAAAAAACGGTTCACAGCGTTCAACAACCGGTGCCGACAGCCTAAATGCCGGGAAAGAACTTTTTCAGGATCGGTAGGGACTCGGGGAAGAGGTCGTTAAGCGACAGATCATCCCATTCGGCCCGGCTGATCCGCCAGCCCTCCGGCATCTTCCGAAGCTCGAGCTTGAACCTGTAGAAGTCGCCGGCGAAACGTATGATCTTCCTCAAGACCTCAGCCCCTCCCGAGGACAGCACGACATCGGTCTCCAGAGAGGCTTCTCCCCCGGCCGTGATGTCCCCGATTTTCGTGTGAAGCAGATGCATGACGATACCGAAGCGGCGCTGGAAATAATCTCCGACAAGAGCTTCGGTGGCCTTCTTGTCACGGCCTTCGAAGTCCGCGTAATCATCGGTCAAGATCGTGAGAAGCCCGGACAGGTCCTTCTTTTCGACAAGCTTCCCGACCCTGTTCATGAATTTCAGTATTCGTGCCTCTTCGGATTCGCGGGCACAAGAGGCGAGTACAAGCAAGGCCGCCAAGAAAGTGATGATCTTATGGTTTTTCATTAATTAACGCAGGCTAAATCCTGCGTCTACACAAGAATCCGCGCTTTTCAAAGGGATATCTCTGGGTCCTTCAAAGGCAAAACCGACGTATTTATCCCGCTGAACCGCCGCCGCCCCCTCCTCCTCCGCCACCGCCGCCGCTGAAGCCTCCCCCGCCTCCCGACGAGTAATGGGCGGCCGAGGTGCTGGCCTGGGCGATGGACGAGGAGACGTGCTCGATCGTCGCGATCATGCTCTCGAGGCCGCCGGAGCCGATGAAAGCCATCCGATTATAACCATAATACCAAACGGGCGCCACCGCCCGCTCGTCTTGGAGAATCGTCGGGAGCATCTTGACGATCTTCTTGGCATTCCCGAAGAGGATGCCGAAGACAAGGTAGTGTTCCCAGAGCTTGTAGGCTTCCGGAGGAAGCTCCTTGAATTCCGAAAAGTCGTCCAGGAAGCGGCGCAGGGCCTTCCACAACTCGTTCTCCCGGGCCCATTTGAAGGCGCGGCGCTTCATCTTGGGGATGAGGACGGAAACGATGATGACGAGTAGGGGGTTCAAGGTCAGTATGGCGATGGGCAGTGACACCGCTAGGAAGATGTTGCGCGCCCTGAGGCTCTCCGGCTCGATGAACTGAAGCGGCTTGGCCTCCTCCTTGATGCTCTTGACCCAGGCCAGGTACCAGGTCTGGAACTTCTGGGGTTTCTTTTTCAGGTAATCCTTCAGGTCATCCAGGCTGAGCCTGGCCCCTTTCCGGCCGTCGGTCTCCCCGACCGTGATGAAGAGGAGCCCGAGGAGGTCCTCTTCGTAACCGCGAAGCCCGGAATTCCCGGATATGTCCTTCCGCAGGGTCGCGATGGACTCGATCGCCTGCTTCACCCCGAAGAGCTTCCTTTTCTCCACGGCCCGGTCTTCGATCTCGATGAAGCCCCGTCTGGCCAGGTCGAACAGGGTGGCCGTGAAAGAGCTGGGGATTACATGGCGGCCTTCCCTGAGCAGGACCTGCACCAAGGCCGGGGGAAGATCGGACGGCGGCTCCCTGAAATATTGAGGGATGTCATCGAACCGATAATCTTTTCCGATCCTTTTCCAATATTGGATATAAAAGAAGAGCCAGATGATCGGGCCGACGATGAGCCATAAGGTCCACAGGCCGGCCAGCTTAAAGAAGGTCCTCTGTGCCTTTTCCCGGGACTCTCTGGCCCGCTGGACGTCCTCGATGGTCT